>JAICXY010000044.1 GCA_025934495.1 Candidatus Nitrosocosmicus sp. | reverse complement strand
ATTGCCCAAAGAATCGGGGATGTAGCTGGAGAAGGCGGGTGTTATGGAAACCTAGGGATAGCAGCAAAGTCACTTGGCAACTATAACCAGGCCATAGCCTATTATAATCAGGCTTTGGAGATTGCCCAAAGAATTGGGGATGTATCTTCGGAAGGGAAATGTTATAATAACCTAGGTACAGCAGCAGATGCACTTGGCAACTACCACCAGGCCCTAGAATATCACAATCAATCTTTGCATATTGCCCAAAGAATTGGGGATGTAGCTGGAGAAGGTACATGTTATGGAAACCTAGGCTTAGTAGCAGATGCACTTGGCGACTTTAACAAAGCTATAGGCTACTATGATCAATCTTTGCATATTGCCCAAAGAATCGGGGATGTAGCTGGAGAAGGTACATGTTATACTAACCTAGGCATCGCATCACATAAGCTTGGCAACTACCAGCAGGCCATAGCCTATCACAATCAGGCTTTGGAGATTGCCCAAAGAATAGGGAATGTATCTTCGGAAGGGAGATGTTATACTAACCTAGGCATCGCATCAGATGAGCTTGGCAACTACCATCAGGCAATCGACTACCAAAACAAGGCTTTGCATATTGCCCAAAGAATAGGGAATGTATATTCGGAAGGGAAATGTTATATGAATCTAGGTATAGTAGCACATAAGCTTGGCAACTACCATCAGGCCCTAGAATACCATAATCAGGCTTTACAGATTTTAAAAAGAATAGAGGATGTAGCTGGAGAAGGCGGGTGTTATACTAACCTAGGTGCAGCAGCAGATGCACTTGGCAATTACGCACAGTCCATCAACTATTATAATCAATCTTTGCATATTGCCCAAAGAATAGGGAATGTAGCTGGAGAAGGCGGGTGTTATACTAACCTAGGTGCAATAGCACATAAGCTTGGCAACTACCATCAGGCCCTAGAATACCTTAATCAGGCTTTACAGATTTTAAAAAGAATAGAGGATGTAGCTGGAGAAGGGAAATGTTATGTAAATCTATCTTTAGTAAATTATAACCAATATCAAAAAAATAAAAATCAATCTGAACTTTTGGATAAAGCCTATCAAAACATAAAAGAAGCAATCATACTTAATGAAAAAACAGGCTCCTCTCTAGTTGAGGATACTTACAAGATAGGGTTTTATGGTTTATCCTCTGATTATTATGAAAGAGTTGTTTCTATATGTCTTCAGATGGGACAAATAAATGGAAATATAAAAGATAAAGAAAAAGAAGCATTTGAGTTTGTACAAAGGGCAAAATCAAAGGCTTTTGTAGATTTGATAGCCTCTAACATAGATATAAAACCAAATGTTAAAGATGTAGATCCCAACAATGGCAAGATAAATGATTTGATTAATATGGAAAAAGATCTCTTGATAAAGAAAAAGGCAATACAGCTTCAAAGTATAAGAAGAGATACTACAGAACTACAAATAGATCAAAGATCTAGTAACATAAAACCTGGCCAGATTATAAAAGTTGTAGATGATTTAAACAAATTATATGACAAAATAGAAAAAATAGATCCAGAATATGTCTCTTTAAAGAGACCAAAAGCCATTACCTTGGAAAATACTATCAAGAAATTAAATTTGATTAATGGTACGTTTAACAACAATAATCAACAACAACAACAATCAAAAGTACTTCTAGTAGAATATTTTGTTACTGATAGCAGCCTTTATATTTTTTCCATATTAAATGAACACCTATTTGTTAAAAAAGTAAAAGAATTAACAAGATCAAAGTTAATTGAATATGTCAACCTCTATGATAAAAATATAAGGGATTATCCAAATCAAATAATTGAAGATGATTCATGGTTTGAAATAGGCCATTATCTTTTAGATCCAATTTCCGAGTTTATAGAACAAAGCGACAATATCATTTTTGTTCCTCATTCTTCCTTGCATTATATGCCTATTCATGCACTTTATATGACTTTATCAACAAAACACAAAGATCCACTGATAAAATCACACAAAATCTCTTATCTGTTAAATTCCTCATTACTTCAATTTATGAATGCAAGAGCAAGAGATGGAAAAAATGATGGTCCATCTTGCAATTCATTTGGTGTTTTATTATCTCCTAACGAAGAATCTTTTCTTGAAGAAGCAAAAATTGTAGCCAGCACATTTAGGTTGGATAAAAAAGGTCAATATTTTGAAAACCCTACCAAATCTCTGGTTATCCAAAATCTTGGTGCGGATATACTTCATTTTTCATGTCATGGGTATTTTGATAATAAAGAACCGCTAGAATCTGGAATAGTATTAAAAGATAGAGAATCTTTAACTGCAAAAGATTTTCTTTCTCTTTCGGATAACAAGAGAATAAATGCAGATCTAGTAACTTTGAGTGCTTGTGATACTGGCATCAGTGAAAATAAACCAGGTGACGAGCTGATAGGTCTATCTAGGTCATTGATATATGCTGGTGCTAATTCTCTTGTACTTAGTCTATGGCCAGTTAGTTCATTAGCAGCCAAAGAGATAATGATCTCTTTTTATAATAACCTAAAAAATGGAGATACCAAAGCAGAATCTCTACAAAAGGCACAGCTTGATTTAAGAGAAAGATGGTCTGCATTGTATGGACAAGAAGAAGGCGGTCATCCATACTTTTGGGCTCCTTTTGTTCTGATAGGAGACTGGAGATAAAAATAAAAGAAAAACACTACTCCTTTTAATAAACGATATTAAGTAATTGAATGTGAAAAAACTTATTGACTAATAAAATGAAGGAAAAATATCCAAAACCTATAACATATTTCAAAAAGATGTTATTTTAGATATCTTTACATCTTCCAAAATTTTAAATTTCCAACACAATGAAACATTGATTAAAATTGGTTCTCAATATGCCTGGTTGTGGGTTGCAATTGAGCCTACGACCAACCAAATCCTTCATATTGATATGTTATTTGAAAGAACAATGCTTATTGTAGCTGAGCGTTTTATTGCATCTTTGATAAACACATATGGCAAACATCCTATCTTAACAGATGGTGGAACTTGGTATCCGCAAGCCTGTAAATTCTTAAAACTGAAATATCATTTGCATTCTTTTTTGGAGAAAAGTCTTATAGAAAGAACGATAAAATACATAAAGGATAGAACCGAAGGATTTCACGACTATTTTCCTTTTAGAAGAAAAAAAATGTAAATTAAATCACATAAGGAATTGGTTTAATCTTTTCATTAGTCAACATGATAAGCAGATAATACATTAAGTTAACAGCGTGAGTTAAATATGTTATATTATTTTATCCGTCTTTTTAATTTATTAAAAAACTAAAGATCTAATGATAAAGAGTTCCTTTATTATAAGACATTAATAAAATATAAAAATCATGCATTTTAATATTATTATATTGCTACTTCTTTTTTTATGATTGATTATCAAAGAAATATTCCCTAAATAATACCAAAACCAAATTTGCTGAGGATTATTACCCGGATTGGTCTTTGATTAAATTAGAAATTGAGGATAATAAAAGAACAAAAGATATAGACAAGATAAAAGCCTTAAGATATTGGTTAATATTGTTATTTAATCATTAGAAATTATTCCTATTTTGGAGTTATGTTAAGAATAGAAAAATTAAACGAAGATCTAAAACAAAGAGAGAAAATAATTTTAGAAAGGGAAAAAATTTTAAAAGGCAAACAGGAGAAAGATGAAACAAAATTGCCTAAAGAAAATTGTTTAGAGTAATCAATAGATCTCTTGCATAATTAGAAACAATTTACACTTTCAAGATGATATTACAATTAAGTTTCTATAATCCCTGCAGGTTCATTATTCTATAGTTTACCAAGCCTGCTACTATATCTGATATTCTATTATACTTTGTTAATCTATTTCTGAAATTATCGCTCATTATCGTGTACTTTTTTAGCCTATAGATAGTATGTGCTATCACAATCCTTTTTGTAGAATGCATTTTGTTGTATTCTTTTTCTCCTTCTGCAGATAACTCATACTTTCTTTTCCTTTTACATGGTAAGGCGGACAGTTGTTCTGGAAAATCCTTTTCTACGCCAAGGTATCCTAGATCAATCACATTAACAACTTGCTTTGGTGTAACGGGATTATTCTTCTTGTAAATATTGTAATCATGTCTCTTTCCTTTTTTATGATGATTTGCTTTATGAATGATAAGTCGCGATTGTTAACCATCAACTGATTCTTTACAATGTGCCTTTTCTTTTTGCCTGAATAGTACATTTTCCTTTTTTCTTTATCGACAGGTCTTGGTGTCTGTTGTTCTGTACAATCTATAAAAGCAAGAAAGCCTGGAAAATATCGTTCAACTTCCCATGGAGTTTTCAACCTCTTTGTTATTGGATACATCTTTTGAGGAATTGGAATGCACTCTCTTACCAATCCTTCAATCTTTTGAATGTCTCTACGGATGCTACTTTGATCCAAATCAAATAAAAAACTAACTAAAGTGTAGGTTATGTACAAGCGATAATAGACAAGTAGTATTACGAATCTATCTTTTAAATCCAGTTTGAAATGTCTGCCTGCGCCTATTGATCGTTTTCTATTTTCTCTTTTTGATAAACACTTTATCTTATGTTTAGCATATCTTTTTACTATTTGTTTATTATAATATCATCAAATTCTTTTAATGTTAAGCCAGTGAACGATTTAAAAAGTGTAGGTTTTTTGACTAACCTCTCGTATTAAAGCAAAGAGAGAATAGGTTATTGAAGAACTGATGATCATAAAGCTGTTTTCAGCTAATTGTGCAAGAGATCTAATAGATAAAAATAAGATATTCTGTAAATTATGATATTTTACTTTTAAGATTCATTTTGATGATAAATTTCGAGACTGGATTATTCAAAGAAATTGCTATTATTTGATTTGATATATTGATTTTAAACTTTTATAATCTGTAAGATTTTTCTGTATTAAAATTTAAATTTTTTATTACTTTTTAAGTTCTGTTTAAATGCCTCCAAAAAAGGGATCTTTTTTATAAATATGCGAATCTGCCTTTACTTTATCTAATTTCATCTAAAAAAGTTTATCTAAAATGCAAAAAAGTAACTAGAATTAAAAGACAAATAAGTGTAAAAAGATATATTCAAATCATTGAACTACTGATATGTCAAACTTCTTCCATGCTTCCGCATATTTCTCTGACATTTCATTTAATTCATACATTGCATAATGTTTCGCATCTACAGATTTAGCCCGTCCCGCTAATACGTTGGCCTCAAACGGTTTCATTATTCTGCACATAACATTATAGTGCGCCTTCCTTAACCACATAAAAGTTATTTTATCATCCTTAGTCTTGACTTTCATATATTCATGGGCAGAACGAATATGAGGTCTGTATTCAAATGCGTCCATCGCTTTAAATTCTTTTAAAATATAAGTAGGAACTAAAGTAAAATAACATTTTTTGTGTCCTCTATGCCACTGAATCAAAACAACCGATACTCCATTTGGCTTTTCTATTACATGTAATTTTGAACATGCACAACCGGATAAATCTGGGCAAATATGTTTATTATATACATGTATCATTTCATCTTCTCTTAGTCCTGAAAACATTCCAAACTTGATAATTGTGCTAATTTCGCCTTCTCCTATTGAGAATAATTGCCTTAATTTTTCTTCTAAATAGTTGTCATCTACAATGTATAACTTGCCATGTTCTGACTGGCCAGTTGAAAGATTGTGCCTTCTTATTATCTTTTCAACAAGATCAATGCATTGTTCATTGTTATATCTAAAAAGATAATATGCTCCAAACTTTCTCATAGCATCCATAACCTTTGATCTAACCCTAGGGGTAAGGGCTCGAATCTGGTCTACCTGCTCTATTGAAAAGAAAATATCCCTAAACCTTTTGAAATATGATATAAGGTCACGACACGTATTTTTGTGAAACTTTCTTATATTCAGATAATAATCATACATATCTTGAGTATTAGCACGTTCATAAAAGTCGCGATTGTATCCACCTTCCAGTAAAGATTTTTGGCATGATTTATCATCATTCTTGTACAGATTATCAATCTGCTTGTCCTCTGTAATATGGGGAAAGGTACCATTGACTAGTTCTTTTGTTAATTGCCCCAAAGTATCAAAACCTAGTAATTTAAGACGCTGGTTGAGAATTGGTAAATCTGAACTCCTTACCTTGACGTTGATGTTTATCCAATCAGTTTTTTCTTTCTTTACTTTTGTGTCCAATACATTATTGTAACTAGAGGCGGTCATTCCCGAATACTTTTCTTCCATAGGAGATGCTTATTAACATTATATTATGGAAGAAAATGTAAAATCTATGGAATAAGGAAATAATTAATGGAATAAAGAAAATCATTAATTTGATGATTCTTCTTCCATTTATGGAAGAATTTAATTCTAAAAGATATGATTTATATACAATATTATGGAAGAAAATTCAATAGATCATGCATCAAAATCGCGAGGTTTCATATAAATATATAAATTGTGGACTGAGCGGGATTTGAACCCGCGATTTTTCGATTGCGAATCGAACGTTCGTACCAAGCTGAACCATCAGCCCTAGTCAATGGAAATATCATTTAATGGAAATATATATCTAAACTAGACAATTATATTCAAAAATTAATTTATGGTAATTCAAAAGTGAAATTTAATAAATAATCTATGATATCAAATTTTTCTTTCAACATGTAGTTCTTCTTCTTACCTTGTTGTCAAAATCCTCCATTTTATATATTCTTTCATGAAATTGCCTACTATGTCTTTAGTTTCTGATCAAATATTGATATATCTCTTGCTTAATTGCTGCTAAACCGATTTAAGAGTGCTGTTCATTAATGTGTTGTTTCATTGCTTTCACATGACTGACTATTATCCAAAAAACCACTACCATTTAAATCATTTACTGACTTTACATCTCAAGAGTTTGATTATATCGACAACAAAAAGATCACAACAAGTTGTTATAAATATGAGATACAACGTTTATCATATGCCAAAAGAAAATATGTTAGAGAAAGAAAGTGCATCTCTAAGATCTTTCAAACTAGATATTAAAGATAAGTTCAATGCTTTTAGTTTATTATCGGCTTTACATAACTTGCACATCAGCTGGCTTTCTGTTTGACCTAGACCAAAGTAACATTTGTAGATCTATACAAAATGTGGAGCCAGTGGTTAGCATCTGTTTACCAATGTTACAAAAGATGTATACAATATTACAAAAAGATTAAATACGCTGGAAGAAGTTGAAATGTATTTTCTGGTTTTTGTATTTCATAAATTGCATAGAATAGTAATCAATACCAACTAGATCGAGATATAGAAAGGCTCTGTTCAGTTAAGGAAATCTTTTAGCTCGAAGACGTCTTATTTCCTTTGTGCTTATCAGAAATAAAACGCCTCCAGAATACATATATCATGGTCTGCATTTGTATTTTTCAGGTCTTTCTTTAAGAAGAAGAAGAATATCTCAACAATTGTCTTGTTCTATAAAACGAAACCACGTTTCTATCTGGAACTGGATTCAAAAGTATCATCCTCAAAAGTATCATCCAAAAGCAAAAGGATATCTGGATTTATCATTGATGAAACCTTGATTAAAGTTGGGTCAGAACTAGTATGGCTTTGGGTTGCAATAATTGAGCCAGCAGAAAACAAGCAAATTCTCGCATTATCAATCTCAAAAGAGAGAAACATGTTTGTTGCTATTGAAAGATTTATTTCAAAATTAGTGATAACTTGTGGATCACATCCAATAGTTTCTACAGACAGCGATGGTACACGGTATCCGCAGGCCTGCAGATTCCTTAAACTACCACATCACCTTCACAACTCTTTTGATATGCTGGTTGAAAGAACAATGCAATACATAAAGGACAGAACTAGAGAAAGTTTCGATGACTACTTTCCGTGTAGACTTTAAGTGCAAACTAAAACATGTGAAAAACTGGTTGAATTTATTTATTCATTACCACAATAAGAAGTTAGGAATCGTTAAATGAAGAGCCTATAGAAATAATAAAAGATTTTCTATTTGGATAAGAGTAAAAGACATACTAAGGTGAAGACATATGACTACAAACCCGGAGTACATTGATATTAGACTATATGATTTAATTATGGCTTTGGATTTTATCTTATTTATCTTAGGCGCGAGTAAAAAAATACTCTATCTAATGATTAAAATTCGTTGGACTTTCAATCTTCATTAGGATAGACGGCATACTCAAACAGAAGTATGTCTGTAGAGATTCTATTAGAATACATCAATTTTTATTTTATAGTGGGCTCGTTACCTGTTAGCCGTAATACAAAGATTCTGCTATATCACTCCAGTAGCATTTTATCGGATACTTGTATATTATGACTGCATGATGGTGAAGAATATTCTACGAGTAATAAGTATATGGTAGGGAGTTGATAAACTCTCTAGTATACTACTATATTATTAAATGAAAATTCATGACTAGAGGATTTATCATGCAAATTGATCTCAAATATGAATTTCTTTAACCTAGATCGGTTCATAATTATTTTGGTATTTAAATACATGACCTTACATTGATTAACAAAAAGGTTATAAATATCATAAAGTATAATGATTTATGACTGCAGAAACCAAGCAGCAAGTAGGCACTGATACCACTAAGCAGAAACATATCAAATTATTTGAACATGCAGAAAATATTCTTACTGCAATTATTCTCTTTGCAGTAATTGTTTTAGCTATAGTAATTGTATATAATTTCTTTCACTTTACAAAAATGCCAATTCCTTGGAAAATTGCAATATCTATTTTTATTTTAATCTTGCCGGTATGTCTTTTCTTACAGGCTTTTTTGAATGTTGGTGCTGTGCAAGAAGAACGAATTGCAAAAATTGAAGAAGGATTTAGAAAAGCATACGCAAAATATATGAAAGAAAAAAAACCTCCGATTATAGAAGACAAGGATGTAGATGACGAAAAAACTTTTAGACTTTTAATACAAGATCGCACTTCTTTTTTAATTGATGATGGCCAGCTATATTCTATATATAGAAATGCATATCAAATTTACAATACAGTTTTAAATGGGCGTCTCAATATAGGCGCAGTATCTATTAGAGAAATAAGATATTGGTTTACGAGGTTTGAACTTGATGAGTTACTAAGTAGAATTATTAAGCGAAAAATGAAAGAAGATGGATCTGATTTCAAATCATATACACTTCCGATAGCATTCTTTTTGTTTATGTATTTTTCAGGGTTTCTGGTTGTTGCTCCTTTTGTTTATTCTATCTTTAATCCTGGTGATCATGTTAATTCGGCATATATTCCTCTTTTTGATAATCAACACATTCCGATACTTGTAATACAATGGGGATTCTTAGGGGGCTTAGTTTATACTTCTATAAGTTTGCTAAGTAGATTTCTAAGAAACGATCTTATCCCTCGAGTTTATTTTAATGCAGCTTTTAGATTAATTTTGTCCGCAGTGGTAGCCATCATCATATATTATATCTATATGTTCGTAGATCCGGCTGCAAATAATACTCCTCCACAAATATTACTTTTATGTTTCCTGGCGGGTGTTGCACCAATTCAGTTTTTAATAAATTTTGCAGACACCCAATTATCAAAAATCAATGAAGGATGGAAGCGTAGGTCTACCTCAGGTAATAGACCAATTACGCAATTAGAAGGCATAGATTCAGTGACAGCCGAGAGATTGAGTGAAGAAGGTATTGATTTTATTCAAGAAATGGCATTGTGTAATTATATTGAATTATCGGCCAAAACGAATTTTCCATTAGAGTTAGTTAATAATTGGAAAGATCAAGCTATACTTCAAATTTTGACTGGAGATGTAATTGTTAACACGGATCCTAAAAATAAAGAATTCTTGAATGATATTATAGATGAAAAATTAGGTATACGTACTATATCTTCTTTTATAGATCTAGGAAACACAATAGCAGATAAAAAATTAAACGGAACTGATGAATATAAATTATTTCTAAGCAGTCTTTTTAACTTTGATGGAAATAATGAAAAAGACCAAAATAAATATATACAGGCAAAATATACGTTTGAAAATATTGTAACACAAGGAAAGAAATTGTTATCTAATTATATTCAAAAATATGATTTGGATGATCTTGCAAGCACTGATACAACTAAGCAGCAAGTAGGCACTGATACAACTAAGCAATAATTAACAAATTTTTTATACTTTTATGCAATTTATCATGCATATTGCTTTTTCATACCAATACTAATATTTGTTATTCTTTTGGTAGGTTTATAGTTTTATTCATTACCAAGACCTGAACCTTGTACAAAATCTATTTACTCAACAAAATCCAATAATTTGTAACTCACATTTTACAAAAGGTCAAGAGAATCCAAATCCCTGTCTTACATCAGTTATAAACTATATGAGACATGGTCATAATTCAAAATCACTTTTTATCCAGAATTTCATTTCATCAGCCAGTCCCAAGCATATACTTTATTGATCTTGGATTTATTTTCTTAGTTTTACAGTTATAGTAAACCATTAGCTGATATAATAAAACAGACAAAAGCAAAATTGCAGATACTTTATGAAATCCGCGTGTTGGCAATGGGTCTATCCTAAACACTGATTTGATATGTTCTATCAACGGTTCTATCGATATCCTTCTATGGCTATAGATAGCCTGTCCTAAAGCCGATTGATAAAAGCATACAAGCTCAAGCCTCTTTTTGGAAGTATTTTTGTATCGTTCAACAGGGCAAACCAAATCTATTCCCAATATTTTTTTACTATATTCGTACAGCTTCTTATCATCATATCCTGGATCAGCTATTGTGTACAATACAGATGGTAATGAGAATACTGAAGAACTAGAAGTTAAAATGACATACATCTTATTATCTTGAACATTGGCCGTAGTTACATCGGCCGTTAGAGGTACTATGAGATCACCTGTTGTACCTGTAAGATGTAATTTATATCCGAAAATCCATTTCTTGGTATGACTATACCCCCACCTTGCATCTATATCGATTCCAGGACATGGTACTTCTCCTTTTTTTCATAGATGATTTGTGCCATACATGATCCTTTGCTTTTAGAAGAGTACTTTCTATTGCGGTTATAGAAGGGTCTACTAATCCTTCTACGACAAACAGGCATCCCATTGTCGATATCCTTTGTTTAATATCCATAGAAATAGTCTTTAGTCTTCTGTCAAATGTACGTCTACTAGGTATTGTTACAAGACCACATGCTACCGCTAGTTTATGGTTATACTGACAGCCCATAATAAGAAAAGTATGCAATGCATTGTTTGAATCGATTTTAAACCAAATCCTTACAATAAAGCATCTTAGAATTACAGTTGGAGAATATATGTATGGCCTGCCACGTTTCCTTTTTGTAGTAGGCCATGGTATAGAACCTATCAGATATAGAATGTTAAAAAGGATGGACTCTTTTATTCTATCAAGAGCTAACCTTTGGATCAGTTTTAATCAAAATTATATCTCAATGGTTAGCTTTAAGCTATGTAGATCATGTTAAAAATATATTTGAATTATGACCACGCCTCATCTAATTTAGGAATTAAATTTACGCCCATATTTGTATATCATAAATGAATTTATTAATCTTTGCTATTAATTGGTTGTATATGTAGATTAAATCAAATATTAACTAAAAGGTGAAACTTTCTCCTATTGAGTATGAAAAAAATAATTAATAAAAAAGAAACATGTCTATAGTATCGAGAGGGTTATTGCCAGCCTAATCAAAAATCATGGAAAGCATTCTTCTGTACCAACAGATGAAGGAGGCACTTGTTGGTATCTGCCATTATCCTGCAAGTTCTGGAACTTGAAACACCATGTTAATTCTCCTTTTAAGAAAAGTCTTATAGAAAGAACGATACAATATATCAAAGATAGAACCGAGAATTTTGACGATTACTTTCTACGTAGAATAAAGAAATGTAAAATAAAACACATAAGGAATTGGTTTAATCTTTTCATTAGCCAACATAATAAGCAGATAATGTGTTAAGCTAATAGATCCATTATTACTTTAAATCTGGCGTATATTGGACACATCTGTATTAATAAAACGCTGATTTTTCGATTGCGAATCGAACGTTCGTACCAAGCTGAACCATCAGCCCTTACCTTTATTGCATTTAATCGGTTATGTTAATTATATATTTCAATATCTTTGAATTTTATACTTTATTTTTAATGCTTCTAAAATAATGTTTTTATTTATCAAAGGATACTTTTTATTTGCAAGCAGTGATGATGACGATCTTCTAGCTCTGAGCTGTTTGTTTATCTTTATCTTTATCTTTGCTTTGAAAACCTTTTAATTTGATTTTTATGCTTTGTTTTTTGTAAAATTAAATTACCATTTAATGCTAATCTTTATTAAAAATTTTATGATCTATTTTATTATTGATTAAATTTATAAAAAAATAAAATTAGTTTTTTTACTTTGTTTAAATAGATGAAAGAGAAAAGGTGAGGATTCAATGTATTTTTTTATGTTTTTTGTTTATTGAGGTGTCAAATCCAAATAGGATTCAGGTCTTGTCAAATCGTCGATACCACGTATTTCAGAAATAAAATGGGCCTTTCCATCTTTTATGTTCTTTTGAATCTTGTAATATCCAAAATTGAATAATTTGCCTTCTTTGTACAAATAAGTATCATTAACTGTTGGATCTAGGCGCCCCGGTTTATCAGTTGGTCCTGCGGTAAGTGGTCCACTTACAAGTTCATACAATGTGAGTTTATGACCATCCTTGTTAAAGTCTTGATTTGATATTATATTAGCAGGGTAGTGTACATCAGTTGTAATGAATATTACATTCTTTATATTGTGATCATCAAGGAATTTGAGAAATTGATTTCTTTCATTTGCAAAATTCAATGTAGTATTTCCATCAGTAGCCCAGCCATCACATCCCAGTGGAGAGTGTGAACCATCATTCTGACAGCCAACAGGAATGAATATCGGATCATCGTCTGAAACTATCTTCCATGTGGAGTTTGATTTTAAAAGTCCCCGCTCAAGCCATTGAAGCTGTTCTTTACCAAATGGAGTTTTGTTTGCAGAAGAGAAATTTTGAGATAAATCGTTTCTATCTCTATGGGAACGGGCATCTAAAATAAAAAGATCCATATCTTTACCCCAGTTAAAATGGAGATAGATCTGGTGAGGATTTGTGTTATTTTTATCTATTGGAGAGAAATCAAAAAATGTTTGTATGCCCGAGTTTACCAAATTTATAAATCCGGTTCTATTTTTTGTAAGATCACTCCAATATGACCAGTTACCATAGTTGTTGATAACCTCGTGATCATCGGCTTGTGAGTAAAGAGAAGTGTTGCTCAATAAACCTTGAATGGATTTATCGGATCGGTTATATTCCCAATGTTTGTTAAATATATTGCGAACTTGGTTGATATCTGTCCAATTTACATTTTTTGCAGATACACCTGAAATGTTTCCTGCTATGTTATGCCATCCAGTAACACTAACAGGGCCTTTTGCTGAACAATCTCCATCTGCATAAATCTTATCGCCATTAGATATAAAGAAATCAGGCGCTAGATCTCTTATAATCGAAAATATTGGATATCCTAAACCAAATCTTTCACAATATTTTTGTCCGCCTAAATCACCTCCAACAACAAAACTAATGATATTTTTTTGATGGGTAGAATCAGGAGCAGTACGGAACAGTCCTTTTATTGATGGTTGAGAAACAATATTACTTTTGTTATCTGGATGTGAAAACCATACCTGATAATAATATTGAGTATTTGCTTTTAACTTATCTAGTTTTACCACTGCAGTATAATCTGTAGAATTATTAGCATGTTGTATTTTATTGGATGTAATTGGATTTGTGAAATTAGGATTTGTATCATATTTAACATGCATTATAGAATCAGTGTTTGATTTTACCATATTACTGCACTATGGTTTGTGACATCTCCACTGGCTATACAATGTGTAATTTTAATATCATTTTGTTTAGCTTGTGCTAAATTGAACCAATAGGCTAGTGAAACAGACGAAAAAAGAATAAGAGAACTAAAAACAATAAAGATGATTATTGATGATGGTGTTGATGAAAAAAGGGGATTTTATTGTCGATGAATTTTTCCATCTAGTTGATTTTATAATATTGTTTATCTTTAACAAATTATAAGACTATTGTTTGTATATGTTGTTAAAAGGTTATTGAAATGAAAGTATATTTTCTATTTAGATTCTTTGAAAAAAGAATTTTCTAAAGGTAGACATTCTTGCATATGATGAACGCATTACAAGTGATATTGGCAACCAAAGGCGGGAGCCAAGATGCCATCAGTTAGATAGATTAGCAGTAGCAGAAATTCATGTATGACATTTCTTTTTGTTGTTGTTGTTTTACTTTATACAAACAAATACCTCACTTATTGATATCTGGAAGAATTTTAAATGATATTAAGGAATATTGCAATTAAAAGGATCTAAACAAAAGTATATTTTCTATTGGATTTGTAAACAAGTTGAAAGATTGATTTCAATTTAGGTAGGCAAATCAATCATTGTTATTGTTCAATAACATGAAATTAAATACTATATGCAAAAATATGAATAATAACTCATAATAAAGTATAAATTAATGAACTTAATTCCAAATATTTTTACGCTATTTTTTATTATTTTAAAATCCTTTAATAATTTCCTTTTGATTGGAGATTATATCATCTCACCCCTATTTCTGTAACACAAGTATCAAGAGCATCTTTTTTTTAATTGGCCAAAACATTTTTATTGTATAGTAATCATTACCAAAGATTAATTTTTGTGATCTATACTTCGCTGCAATATATGTATATTCATCCTCCAGATATCCTTGTAATATCTTAATTTTATGATTGACGAGAAAGTATATAGTAAATGAGTAATGATTGAGAAAATTTGCAAGAAAGGAAGACATTATCAAATAAATTTTCACTCTCGCTGATGCAATTAAACTTTTCAATTGTCCGGTTAAAATTATGGTGTAGATAAAATAATCATTATACTTTTTTTTATGTATCTATACTATATACTATTAATTTTTATTTTTTTATATTTAGATTACCATAATAAATGATGCCATGATAATTATCGCGTTATAAACAATTATCTTTCTTTTTCAAAAAAAAAAATAAAAGATCAGATAATTTTTTTATTAATTTATATCTTTTATCCTGTGATTGTTAATCGATTTGATTTGTGGATATGATGAGAACTTAAAAATATTGTCTTTCTTTTTTTTGGCTTGATAATAAATTAATTTTTTTATTTATTATCTGTATATAATTATTTTACTTAAAATATTGGCATTTTTTATAGTAAAGTGGAACTTTTTAAAAAGTTATTATAGAATCAACACTTAAAAATATAAGGTATATATAATAATTTGTTAAAGAGTACCTATGATTATATAATTACAATTTGTTATGTCTGGCTCATAATGATGGCTTTTTTCATTATTATTACAATTCAATTCTTACTTCTTATAGGATTAGTTTTTCCAGTGCTTATAATGCTAGTATTACAAAGAGAGCGAAATATTAATAATATAACTTGATCCTTTTTTTCCATTATGTATGTAGGCTTCTTATCGAAAATACATCGATATTAAAAATCCAGAAAAGAATTTGTTACCTTATAATTGAAAACTATTAAAAATTTGAGCCCCAATTAATTATTATTACTTTGATAATGTAGAATTGATATGCCATAAATTACAATGTACTTTAAATAGAAAAAATATGCTATAAAAAGTGCATATTATATAATCTATTTGTAGTAGTTAAGATAATTCTAGTATTCATTGTGATCTTTTTCTCTCTTCCTTTCTTCCTCTTTGCAAAACCCAATAATGAAATGCTTTCAATGCATTTGAAAGGTGTATTATATAAACTAGATATAAATTATTTATTTGTGCTTACTGTTCTAATTTTTAAAGTAGAATAATTTTTTTTTCAAACTGATCGCATTATATAACAAAAGCAGATATATTTAAAGTAAAATTCAAAGAAAAAAATTATACTATAAAAAGCATATATACTATTAATTTATATAACCAGCATGTTTTTAAAAACAAATCACTTTATCATTATACTATTACTTGGAGCTGGATCATTTGGTGTTATGCAAACAGCATCAGCACAGACGCCAAGTTACTCGGTAAATACTTTTAGCGATCCTAATTCGGGAATATCTTTAAAATACCCATCGGATTGGAGTGTTGCTTCCAAAGATTATACCAATGCATTTTTTGGAACTCCTAACGCAGTAAATCCATCCTCATCATCATCAGAAAATGGTGCGGCAAATACTACTACTACTCCCAATTCTTTACCTTCTTTTTCCACCACAACACCAATTGTTCTATTGCTTCCACAAACATTAGATGGTGCTAATCTTGTTATATTATCTGAATTACTTCCCATTCCCATGACGGTAGATAAATATATCGAGCTTACCAAGAGTCATTTATCAACAATTCCTATGAGCAATGCTATTCCTTTTTCCATATCTAATTATAGTGGATTAAAATATAACATTGCACTTCCTAAGGGTATAAATCAAACTCAAATAGCCTTTGTGAAAGATTCAAAAGCATTTGTAATCGGATATAATCTTGGAATAACCAACCAAACAAAGGATGCTGCAGATATTAAATCAATTATTAGTTCGATAACATTTCAAACAAATGGTCAAGGATTAACAAGTCAAAGTGCTGTTAGATCTGGAAATACAGGAACCGGTACTATGGCAACATCTACTTTGCCTAATACTCCGAATTCTAATGCCCTTGCTAGTACCAGCAACAACAACAATGGCGTCAGCGCTAGTACCAGCAGTAGCAACAGTGGTAATGGCGGAACTAGTTCTGAAAATAATGCTACTCTTATGAATATGCATAGCTCTCACATCCAGCCTAGTCCTACCAGCAGTGTAACATCATCCAGCTCCACTCGGTAAAAATATGATTTTATTAGTATAATACTATATCTTAGAATCAGTAAGCCGTAATATCCTATATTATTTTTTATAGATTCAAATAATATTATAAATTATTTAACAAGAAAATATATATACATGCATACTCTTTTTTCAGGTGTATGTTTTAAATAAAATCTAATATTATTAGAAAAAGCATCTTTATAAATGCCATAAAAATAAAAACAGCAAAAGGGATAAAAAAATATTTACCAATATCTAGTCAACAACCATCATATATATTTTCAAAATGTCTTTGTAAATATTATTTTAAAAAATATGTCGGGTATGAGATTTTATTTTTATATTGTGCGAAAAATGTATATAATTACAATAGTTATATCCTGTAGATACTGTAGATTTCTTTATCATTTTTACAGTTTCAATTTTTTCTTCTTCTTCTTCTTTTTTTTTGACTTATGATATTCTATTATAATGTTATATAGCAAAGGAAAAAAATTGAAAAGTTTTGGTAAATAACTTCTCGATACTTAACTATCTTTCTTTAAAACTTATTCTTATGCATTAAACTATTTCTAATTCCAAACTGGGATTATGGTATTGTTATGTTTAATTCTATCTTTAATTATTTGATGCCTACTGCATCACTACTACTACTACTATTTTCTTTTCCCATAGTTATCTTCAAGATTTATTTATATATTATTATCTAGCAAAATTAACAAAAGATATCATAAACTAAAATTATTGTTATTTTTATTTTTTGTCATTAACAGAGATATAATTTTTATTCTTTCGGGATCGTTTCTGAATTTATCTAGATAATGTGAAGTAATATACAATGGTACATCATCATCGATAACCTTGAATATCTTAAATCCTATAGTACTGAATGTTTCTAAAAGCCAATTTTTCCATAGATTATAATCTATCTTTGAGACTGGCTGGAGAAGCTCGTCAATTAATTCGGTTACCAATAAAAAATATCCATATTCTTTTAATTTATCTAATATGTTCTTATATATTGGTATCCATACATCCTGATTAGTCCTATCTATATATTTAGGATGTGGTAAAACCGATATTACTGTATCTATGGAATTATCCTCGAAATTTGCGAGTATGTTTTCAAAAGGCTCGTTAATAAATTGTATATTTTTACTCTTTACCTCTTCCTTTATTCTATTACATGAATCAATGTATTGAGCATTGTCTATTTCTACACCTAATAGAAAAGCCTGGTTTCTATCATAAAGATTTGCAATATTACTTAATAATCTTCCATCACCTGATCCTATCTCTATTATAATTTTCTTGTAACTTTTACACGAGTTTACTATTGTATCTTTAGACATAGGTTCTTGATTATTATGGTTATGTATAATATTATAATACTATATACAAAGATAATGTTTTTCTAATTACGACCAAATAATATGGTTTATCGATATATAATTAAATTTTATGAGGTTGTAAAAACTCCAAAATATGTATAAAAATATATATTCTGCCATATTAAATTAAATTTGTAATACTTTAAAATTCTTTTATTTGATTTAAAATTTTATCAATAATATACAATAAAAATGAGAAAGGTAAATTGTAAAAAATTTTCTTTTTTTTATTTTATCTATGGTTTCTAGGCGCCTTTTTTGTATGTGCAGTAGATTTGAGCCATTGATGTCTAGGGGTCATGCGTTTCATTCTTCTACTGTATTGATGAGGCAATTTTCTATATTCAAAATATTCCTCCTCCGAATGGGTTATATAAGTTCTCATTAAACTTTTAGCCACTCCGCCTTCCATTACTGGTGTATCAGGCTTTAACAACGCCATTTTATCGGTGGTCGGTAATTGGGCAAAAACCTGTTTCCATCCATCACCATCGTTATAGCCTATATATCCTCCTTGGAGTAATTGAAATGGGTTGGATGTTTTATTTAAATAATCAAACTGTGTGCCCTTTGGACTTGATGTAATAAACCACTGTGGAGTAACAAAATCAGATACTAACGTATCACCTATTTTATAGGATAAAGACTCTACAGCATCACAATTTTCATACATATATTGCCTGGTTTTATGAGTATCAGCTAATTCAACTGTAATTATCTTATTTATATCAGGATCGCCCATCATTTCTAATAACTCATGACTTAATGTGGTAGAGGGCTCTTCTCCATATGCTAAATCCGTTTTTGCAAAAGTATATCCAATAGGTTGACCTTGATCAGTAATAGTGTGATATCCTAAAGCACCCGGTTGATCAGTAGTATCAAAAACTGCTTGCCACCAATGACTAGGATCAGCATTTTGATCTTTTGGTATAAAGTGAAGTCTAGCTGTAAATCCCCAAAAAGGTGCATAATCTCTATCCAACTGGGTTTGGAGATCGATTGTATATTGTTTCACTGTACTATCATCAAGGACAGATGATTCATTTATGATATCAATATGTGTAGTATTAGGAGTTCCGGTTGATTCTTTCGTTTGTTTTTTGCTTATTTGATTCAAAATCTTTTACAGATATTACTAAAGCATCCTATTATTTAAGATATTTGTTTTATATTGCACTTAAAATACAATAACTTATGGAATTGCAATTGATTGACTTTTTTCAAATTCTTATTTGAAGAGAAAAATTATGAGTGCATGGTCTATACAAAACGATTCTTTTATTTCAATATCATTCTAGTAGTACGATCATGGGACCTAGCCTTATTTTATAATAGTTTTTTATTCCATTTATGCAAAATATCTTAATTAAGGAAAAAAAACTAACATTCCCCTTTTGTTTATTATTATGATATTCCGATTAATAAAAAAAATAAAATCTGTTGAAGGTATTGCTTATTTTTTGAATATGCGTTTTCCGGCTGTTCTCTAATTAAGAGGCATATCTAAAGCCATATTCTGATTTGTTTAAAGAGATGTGGTCCAACAAAAGAATAGATACAAAAGCTCAAAACTAGATAAAGGTCATTCTCGCAAAGACTCCTCAATTTTTGCAAATTCTACAAATATGTACCCCAAATCAAAGTATCTCCAAATACATTTGGTTATGAATTCATAGAGTCTGAAAAAAAGAGAATACTTGTTACAAGTATATCGTGCGAGCGAGAAATATGTTTGTAATATGTGATCTTTTTGGTATTATAACGTGAATGGCAATATATAGTGAAAGAAAAAATATTATAGTAAGTATCCTCGCAAGCATAAAGGTTTTTGAAATTAGAAAATTATATTCAAACTCTTATTTGAGAGGTGAACTATCAAAGGATTGGTTATCCGAGATGGAACTATTGGATGCTTTGATGACTATTACTTGTAAAAACAATATATGTAAATTAAAACATGGTCAACAATGTTGAATTTGTTTATATATCTTCTTTAGTAAGCATTTATCCATGATAACTAGAAAGACTTCTACGATCGCCCAAAATTGTTATTGCTGAGACAAATTTATAAAAACATCTGAAAATTGTATAAATAGAAAAGCTTATCTATAATCATTTTATTCGATCTAGCATGACATCATCCAATAATTTATCGGATCAAAGTAATTATTTGAAAAAAATAATTGGACTTGCCTTGACAGATGATAATTTTAGGAGGACACTTTCAGAAAATCCTAAGGACGCGATTAATAATAAGAGTGCTGATTTGGGTTTTGGACATGACAAATTATCAAACGAGAGTCATGAGGTACTGAAATCAATTACGCCAGAAGAGTTTAATACTTTACACAACATTTTCCAAAAAGCTAATAAAGTTGGAATCGGACCTATCGAAATGTTCTAAAACTTGGCAAAGCTTTTTTTAAATTACTGCAAGATTAAACCTGGTCCATAATGAATGTAAAAATTAAGCAGAGCACAACAAAAAGATTTAATTAATTTTAACTATGATGAGGTATTGCCTTCTTTCACTATATTAATTTTTATTGGGATATTATTAGTCGATTCTTTACTTAGTGATGTTTCTTCAATTATTAACCGCAATTTAACTGAGCAAATCCGAATAGGCTTGTTTTCCGCCATTGCTGCAATAGCAATTTTTTTTGGAAGCCGAGCTATTCTTTACAATTCCAAGAAAGTAAAGGCTGGATTTACTTCCAAGAATAACGTTCTTTTTTTAATCTCCGACATAATCCCGATTATTCAATATATAATTATTGGTCTACTGATATTAATTACTGTTCAGATAAATTTTACATACAAATACTTTACTATTCTCCTGATTGCTTCTCTTGCAATGAGCTGGATAACCGGGGTTGTTTTAATGGCGATATTATCTTTCAAATTTGCTCAATGGTATAGGGCAAAAAGGAACTTGCTCGTCTTACTTTATCTTTTATCCTCTCTAATGTTTTGTGTTACACTTGGATCGACTATAATACCACAAATTTTAATAACAATACAAAAATCTCCATTTTTGGTTAATTCACATTCTACAGAAATTAAACCATTTCAAGCTAACCCTGAAAAACTGGATATTCTTTTTTCAATTATTTCTGTTGCAAACTGGTTTATTATACCATTGTCCTTTATTGTATGGATTGCAACTGCCATTATGCTAAATAGCTATTCTAGGAAATTCGGAAGAATAAAGTATTGGATTATGCTCGCTGCTGCCCTTGCAAGTGTCATTGTAGGTGATGTATCATTACTAGCATTCCTACCTTCTGTTAATACTGTTTTTGACCAGCAGGTAATTTTTTACACCATGATGGCCTTCGGTGGTATGCTTGCGGAAGGTTTCCTTCTTGGTTTTGCATTTGTTGTTATATCAAAAAATATAAAAAACAGGTTACAAAGCAAATTAATTGATTATCTTGGTATTTCTGCAAGTGGAGTAGCGGTCCTTTTTGTTTCTTTCTTTGCTAATCCATCCGCGGGCTCTTATCTGCCATTTGGAGTTATCTCTGCCTCCTTTTTTTCTTTTGGAGCATACTTATTTTTTGCTGGTATCTACTCTTCTTCAATATCTATTGCTTCCGATGCAGTATTGCGTCAAACAATTAGAAAATCGTTATTAGATCATTCCAAGTTGCTCGATAACATTGGGTTGGCTGATATTCACCGTGATTTGGAAAAACACACTAATCATATCTGGATGAAACATATAAAGACAATGAAGGATGAAACAGGTATCGAACCTTCAACTTCAGAGTCTGAGATGAAGAACTATGTAAATGAAGTAATATCTGAGCTACAAAAAACTAAAGAAAGAAATTCATCATCTAAAGATAACTAATTTATTATTAAAAGCAAAGTAAAGTTTATATCTATGATCTAATTGAAGGTAGTAAAACATCAGCGATAAAATGAACTATATAACTTCTTTTAGCACTCGATTAAGAATCAAACTTCATCTTGTAAATGATTTAGAAAAAAATGATAATATTATTCCAGCTCTTTTAGAACAGAATGCTCCGCTTTGGTTTAAGAATTATCTCATTGTAACTTATTCTATTATGTGTTCAAGCGTGCCATTGATGAAGGCTGCTTATGAAAAGTGCATTAATCAAACAACAACAACAACAACAACGGAAAAAAAGCTCATGTTTGATCTTGGAAAATATTATAAGAAGCATATTGAGGAAGAAATGAATCATGACGAGTGGATTTTAGATGATCTGCAGTCAATCGGTATCCCTCGTGAGGAATCATTATCACGAAAACCATCACAGGCAGTAGCCGAGTTAGTGGGAAGTCAGTATTATTGGATTTATCACTGGCATCCTATATGTTTACTTGGTTATATCGCATTATTAGAAGGAAATCCGCCAACAATGAACCTTATTGATAGGTTGCAAAAACTTACAGGATACCCAAATACTGCTTTTAGAACAATGGTTAAACATTCTAATCTAGATCCCCACCATCGTGATGAACTAAATGAACTTTTAGAAAAATTGCCACTTGAAAAACAGCATGAAGAATGGATAACCTATAATGCATTGTATTCTGCAAACAAGCTTTTGGAGATACGTAAGCAATGAAGCGTTACTTCTCAAACGTATATAAATTTATTAGCTATGTGTATTCTATTTGAATGATTAAAAGTTGAGTTTACTTTCTGTTACCTTTTATAATTTATAATTTATAATCTACCCAATTTATCATCGAGTCCATGATTTGCCAAAATATTAATAAAATGATGGAAAAACTGTAAATTATTTATTTATTTAAAGACTAAATTATTTTTTTATTGTTTTTGGTTTATATCACTTTTGAATTGATCAATATATATCTTTTATAATGCCCTCGTCTTTAAACACCTTTCTTGCTTCTTCCAACGTTATATCTTTTCCAGGTAACACTATATCTGACTGTACTATTTCTTTAGAATCAACAATCATTCCTTTTTCTCTTACCATCTCATCTAATAGTTTGAGTTGTCTTTTAAATTCTGGACGTACGTAATCATCTATTTCTTCATTTTCAAGTAATTTCACAATATTATTATCAATTTTATTTATTTCATCTAGAGTGTTATTATCGACAGCAAATTGACCATAACCTAATATTCTTATAATTTTTTTTTCTTGGTGGTTGTTTTTGTTTTTGTTTTTATTTGTTTTAAAACTCATTATATATTACCTTCTTTCTTTTTTTTCTAGTTATCTTTATCCATACTAGATTTTAGTTTAGCTAATTCATCATCTACTTTACTTTTTATATCTGTTTTCTCTAGTTCTGATTCTATCTGATCTTTGTTATCTGTATAATCAACTAACGACCCTGAACCTATCATATCATCAATAGCCATAGCTTTGGATTTCATAGCATCTGTTTTTTCTTCGGCTCGACTCATTGCTACTCCTATATCTGACATTTCTTCCGATATGCCGGTAATGTTTTCTTTTATTCTTACTTCGGCCTCTGCTGAAGAATATCGTGCTTTTATTATTTCTTTTTTTGATTTGAATTCTTCAACTTTGATGGATAGTCGCTTTTCTGCATTTTCTAATTTATCCTGTTCGGTTTGTATTTCCATTATGTGGGTATCCAGATCTTTTGCCTGTGCAAGATTGGCGTTTTTCCTTTCTAGTGCGAGAGCAGCCAGGTCATCTCTCCCTGCTTTAACTGCTGATTTAGCCTGCTCTTGTAATTTGTTAATATTTTCCAGGAGTCGTGCTTTTTGCATTTCTAATCTTTTCTTTGATGCAACTACTTCTACAATTTCTCGTCTTAATCTTTGAATAAGTTCTGTTTGTTTTACTGCAGAATAATCTAGTGCTTCACGAGGATCTTCGTGTTTTTCCAAAACTTTATTTACTTTTTGTTTTATTAAATTAACAAATCTATTGGAGAAACTCAATCTTATCTACTAGTATAATATACATAAAGTTCCTTTAATCTTTTTAATACTTTCAATAGATATAAAAAAGGAATTTGATTGAAAAATGAAGGAAAAGAAGAAGAAGAAGAATCTCTCTAATATATATTTAAATAAAATTTTACATTACTATATGGGTATTGTATGTATTCAGAGCAAAAAATATTTTAATATTTTTCTTCTACAATATTACACAATCTATAAAAAAGGATATCCCAGTACCAATAGATCTAGGTTATATACAAAGAGAAGAAATTTATGTAAATAAACATGCAGATAAAACATTATAATGAAAGCTTATGATATAATGTCGATAGATATTGAAGCTGCCAAAGAAAATGCCACAGTTTCGGAAATTGGAACACGACTGATTTTACGCTCTATTAATGGAATGCCGATAATAGACGATGACGGGAAAGTAGTGGGTATATTAACTATTATTGACATACTTCGTGCGATTAAGGATAAAAAAGATATTGATATGCTTAAAGCAGGGGACATAATGACCAAAAATCCCATAGTTATTGAACAAGATACAGATATGATGGATATGATAGACATTATGGATAAAAAAGGAGTAGAAATGATACCGGTAGTAGATGAAGAAAAAGATGGAAGGCTTATTGGAGTAGTATCAAGAAAAGATATAATAGAAGAAAAATTCAACGAAAGATTTGTTACCATTGGTATGAAGAAAACAATCACAAAAACCCTGGGTCAATGAAAGAGACAATAGTATTTTAAAGATAACTCTATTTACCTTGTTACTACCTTTCATTTTTGTAAAATAGATAATGTATTTTTGATAGTATGGCTGAGCGATTTATTTACTGTTTGCTTATTAAAAGAAGGGACAACAACTTTTTTTACATATTATAGATATTAATCTCTTGTATTTCAATTTAGATTTCAAAATTGATTATCTTCAAATGCTAATTGTATGTAATGTCACTTTTTCTCTTTATCTATTTTCTTATTTATCAGATCTATTAATTTTTCTATTTCGATAGGCTTCTTGATGATACACATGTTTTCTATTTCTTTGGATGATGACGCCGACATATCTATTTGACTTAAAGTATTGTTATCCGTATCATAAGCAGTTATGAAACATATATTTGCATTTTTATCTATTTTCTTTATTTCATTGTACAATTCCAAGCCATTCATTTCTGGCATTCGAATATCTATGAGAACTAGATCATAGTAATCAGGTTTAAATTCAGATAATGCATCTATAGGATCGTTATTTGTATCAGCTATAAACCCATTTGATTCTAAACCAATCTTGTATGTCATTGTGAGATCGTATTCATCATCTATTATCAAAATTTTCTTCTTGGTATTGTTATTTTGTTCATAAGCTGATTTTAAATTGCTAGTTTCTGTTTCTTTCAGTTTATTATTTTTACTAGTAATTAAATTGGAATCTACTAATGGAATGCTAAATGCTATGGTGGTTCCTTTATTTTTATTTGTTGTAATATGATCACGTTTGGAAATATCATACTGTTGTTGTTGATGTTGATGATTATTATTTTTGTTACTATCTTCACCTTCACCTTCACCTTCACCTTCATTTTCTACCCAAATTCTACCACCAAAGGATTCTATAATCTTTTTACAAATGTATAAACCAAGACCTGTACCATTTTTTGATTTACTTGCAAATTTTGTAAATAATTTTGGTAATATTTCGCTATCTATACCAAGACCATTATCGTTAACCTTGACGACCGCATAGTCATTGTTAACTACATTACAGGATACAATTATTTCACCTTTTTTCTGCTTATCAACAGCGGTTGCCTCCTTTGTAAATCTAAAGGCATTATCTAGTAGATTAAAGATGACTTGATTTAATCTCTCTTTATCCCATTCAACTATTAAAAATGCCCCTTCATTAGAGAAGTGTGAATATTTTAGATCGATTGAATTTTCCATTTCTCCATTTGTATGATGATGGTATTTTTCCAGAGAATATCGGTAATCCGTTACCACATGATTTAAAAATTCATCAAGTTCAAATTTTTCTTTTTTCAATTGTAAAATATTTGATTCTATTCGTGTCATATCCAAAATGTCTACAGAAAGCCTTTCCAATCTCTTTGAATTTCGATATATTACATCCAGCAAATTATTCTGTTCTTTATAATATTTGTTTGTATAATCTTTTAAAATTTGAGATAATGCAAGAATAGGTTGAATTGGGTTTCTTAGCTCATGTGCAGCAATATGAACAAATTCTTTCTGTAAGATATCTTGTTTTTGCAGTTTTTGATTTGCAGAAGATAATTCTTCGAGTAATTCGGTAATCCTCCATAAATTTTCAAAAATAGAAATATATGATAATACACCTGCTTTGCTATTTGAAAATGTTGATAACCCTATCGCTTCAATAAAATTTTGTTTTAAATCATCTTTTACCTCCATCAATAAAGAAACATTTCTATCTACAATAAGAATAGTTGATTTAGCTTTTTGCATTTGTTCGATATATCTAATATGAATTAGATCAACATGTTCTTTACAATTTTTTTTCAAGGTGTCTATTGTTTCTTCGGTGTGTTTATCCTTAGGTAATAATATTTTAACTTGGACATTTTTTTGAGTTATTGATTCCTCTATTTTTTGAATAATCCTGATTTTCTCCTGGCGTTTAACCGCAGCTAAAGTGGGAAATAAAATTATTATCTCATTTTCGGCAGATTCTATAACTTTTATATAGAGATCTTTTGTATTAGATGATCGCGAGATTACCTGTATTGTTTCAGGATCAAGCCCCCTGTCTATATCCTTTATTATGTCAATAGCATCAGTACCATTTTCCCATAAATCTTCAAAAAGTGTTTTAAAATGATGAATGTATATAGGATCATTGCTTGCAATCATATTTTCCATCATTTTACCTTCTTTGCCAATTCTCTCAACAGATGTATAGAAAGATCTGTTGGTAACAAAAAAATTCAGTGGCAATGGGTTTTGAATATGCCGTATACGAATTCCTAAATTCATAAATAATTTTATCAATTCAGAATGATCTTTTGATATTGTTATTATCATTCTGATGCCTCTATGATATCCTTTTTCGTATTTTTGAAGAATTTTTTGATAACACTCAAATAAATTAACGTGGATTAATTGTAATATTCCCGCTTCACCGGCAACTAATATTTCTTCTGAATTATGAGATAGTAACTCTATTTTCTGAAAAATGTCTTCTTTATTATCTAATACTTTGGTTTCTATAGGTTCTATTCCTTCCTCTATTTCTTTGATTTTAATTTCTGCGGGTGTCGCTATCTTCCAAAGGCTGTCAAATATGCTTTGCTCTTGTTCTACAATTTCCTTTACATTACTATATATCAAATGCGAATTAGGTTTGGATTCTTTTAGAACTGCCGTGGCAACATATTCCGACTCGCTTACTGCCATTCCTCCTTTTGCACTATCTATATGTCTGAGAGAAGATATTTTTTGCAATTCTTTACAATAATTTAAGTTATTTTTATTAATTTCAGTTATATATTGGATTTTTACACCTCTTTTGCTTAATGAAATGTATCCTTTTCTTATCGCATTAACACCCATTGATATCGTAGGTCCTTTTGAATTTGCATAAACACTCCATTTTTCTTTTGCATTGGAAAAAGTTTTTAACAGGATTTCAGTGGTTTTTCCTTCACCATAGTATACTTTTGTTTTTTCTTTATCATTCTCTTTATCATCGAGTTGGAAAGCTATGTCATTATCAAAAGACTTTTTTTTGGCAAAAGGATCGATGCTGGACATTATTTGGATAGGTAATGGAGTTCTTTTCCAAGTATTAAAAGTTTAATACATGAAATTTTATTATAATATAATAGTAGAGATAAAAATGTGGGGGAAAGGTGCTGATTTATAATTGAATAGACTAAATGACGATTTTTCAATTGATGATGATAAATCCATAAAAAAAGACAAAATAACTACTAATATTGCTGGAGAAAATAATCCCTATTCTACACCATTATCAAATAATAATGATAATACTACTACTTCATCCTCTTCATCCTCTTCATCCTCATCTTCTTCTGCTGCTGCTACTGCTGCTGCTGCGGATAAACAGATAACATTCTTCAATTATACCCACGGATACTGTGTATCTATT
>JAICXY010000058.1 GCA_025934495.1 Candidatus Nitrosocosmicus sp. | reverse complement strand
TCTGCTGCTACTAATTGTTGTTTGGATTTATCATCTGCTGCTACTAATTGTTGTTTGGATTTATCATCTGCTGCTACTAATTGTTGTTTGGATTTATCATCTGCTGCTACTAATTGTTGTTTGGATTTATCATCTGCTTGTTGTTTGGATTTATCATCTGCTGCTACTAATTGTTGTTTGGATTTATCATCTGCTTGTTGTTTGGATTTATCATCTGCTTTTTTATTAGGAGGTACATAACCTTTTGGTAGTGTCATAAAAGATATTATAAACGAGAAAATTAATGTCTTTCTACTCCTTTGAGATATAGGAAAAATTTAAATTAATGAAATTATTGAATCAAAGTTTTCTTGAGAGATATCCCTTTTATACTTTGTCAATAATTTTAAAAATTCATTTTTTTTATTTTCATAATCAATATATTTTTGTATTTGTTTAGATATAATACCTTTAAATAACAATCCCTGAAAAGCAGAAGTCAGGTTTGAAACTTTTCTATATTTACTTGCACTCTCAAAATCAATAATTGTGCATTTTAAATTTTCTGGAGAAATTATTATATGATTATACAATTTATTTAATTGTCCATGATCTAAATTTATTTTATCCAAAGTGAAACATTGGTTCAAAATACTAATAACTACGGTTTTTATCATATAAGGGTCTAACTTTGTTTTTAAAAACCAACATTCTGCAGAAAAACCATCAAGAAATTCCATTAGTAACATATCAACAGTAAAAGAATACACTCTGGGTCCTATTTTATACATATTTGCAAGTTTATAAAAATCAAATTCATTCTCCATACTAAATCTACAAGAATCAGTTCTTTTAATTTTTAGGGCCATGATTTCTTTTTGGATATTTTCAACTTTTAACACCAGACCTTCACAACCTTTACCCAAAATGTTATTATTGTATAAAACAGTATTACCTTCTAATATTATAAATTTTAAATCTAATAAAAAAAGATCTTTGATTTTTCTAGTATAATTAACTGCATTAAATTTAGGATAGCAAATAAGATTGGTCAGATTAGGAGATGTTATAAAAAATTTATGAGAACAATCTAGCATCGGTATACAACAATTCAAATATAGTATGCTTTACATGCTCACTAATATTTTTTTGCTGATCGATAGTATATATTTGTGCGGTAGAAAGAAAATCAGATTTCAATCCGTTAGGGATACCAATAAGATGAGATTTGTTTTTAAAAACAAATTTCAAATAATCTCTTACATCAGTAAAATCTCTTGAGAGAATGCAATTTATTCGAGTATCATAAGATAACCACTTTATTTTAGAGATCGAATTAGATTGGATAAATTTTTCAACATCATTTTCTCTAAAAATATCTGGTCCAATTCGTTTATGCAATTTGGAAATGATTACTGATTCCATCAAAAATGCCAATACACAATGTTCTCTTTCATCAGTAAAACAACTTTTTTTTAGGATTTTAAATCCATAAAACTCGATGAATTTTGAAATAGAATTAATAGACTTTTGCAATTGTCCCCAAATTATATCAGGTGCTCTAAAACTAAATTTAGCTTCAATTATCAAAATATTAGAAGATAATAATCCTATCAGAGATTGGTCAATATAACCAAGCTTATTATCAACAAAAAAATCAATTGTAGGATTTTTTAAAAACATTCTTGAACCTAAAATAAATGTTCCAACAGATAAAGGAGAAATAGCAGTACCTAAATTTCTGTTGCTATCAATAGGATCTAACATTATTAAAAAACTATTGAATTTTAGCTTCTCGCGGTCAACAGAAACATTATCCATGGCTATTACTTTTTTATCAGCAGAAAAATTGGAAAAATAATCTAATGTTGATAAAAATGAGCCGAATTTTATAATTAATACCTCACTAACATATCCACTAAATCCCTTTGTAGATATTTCTGCACCATAAATACCAAGTGATCTTAGAAATTTCTTTAACAATCTAACCTGATTTTTTTTATAGTCATCAAGATTACTAATAACATAAGTTGTGTGAAATGGAGAACGATCTGCAGCGCTTTTCCAATCTCCATATTTAACATCAAAACAGGGAACAACATTAATTTTAACACTTTCAACAAATGCTTCAACATATGGATGGTCAGCAAATCTAAGATAAGGAGAAAAGTCTTTTAATGATTTTAATCCGATCTCTTTTCCATAATTTTCAAAACTTTTAAGATCTATTTGATTATCAAATTTTACAAAAATATCTATATCAGTCTTGTTCTTAAGCCATGTTCCCTTTGCAAAAGAACCGCCAAAGACTACATCAGTTACAAAAGAATATTCATTATTATTTGAAATAAGATTTGCAATTCTCTCTTTTATATTGTATGCAATGTCATTTAAACGAGTTTTTTCTGATTCTGTAGGTATTATACAGTCATTCACCAATTTATCAATTAATTTATGTAGATCTTTATGCATTTCCTTTATGGGCATAAATATTAAATAAATTAGAATATATAGACCCACTTGAAGTAAGAACGCTTTTTTTTAAACTAATTGTATGTACTTCTTCTTCCAAAATAACTCTATCTGAAAAAGAAGAAATAAAATTTGGAATCGGATAATTATTACGAATTCGAAAAATGGTAAGATGTGGTAAAAATTTTTGAATACGGGAATCCAAAAGAGTATTTTTATTTTTTATATTATCATATTTTTTTAATACATCATTTATTTGAAAATAAATATCATTTAATTTTTTAGAACTTTCATCAGTTAATCCAAGCCAAATAATTCTAGGGGCTTTCATATTAGGAAAAATACCTACACTATCAAATACCATATTAAAAGAAGTAAAATGAATCTTCGTTAAATCAGAGACAATATCATTTGTCTCAAGGTCGGTTTTCTCTCCCAAAAATTTTATTGTAATATGCAGATTAGCCTTTTTAACTGGTTTAACATAAAGAGAATTAAAATTAAATTTTTTTATAAGACGATCTTGAAATTGTTCGATATTGATAATATTATTTATATCTATTGCAACGAACAAACGCATTTTATTGTATTAAATATCCTGTCGGCATTATATCAAAGTAATTCGTTAAAAAATAAATAAAGTTCCATAGTTGATGAAATAGGGATAATCAAAATTTCAAATCGATTTATCATATGTTTGACAGGAATGCCAGGAGCCGGAAAATCAACCGTCGCAAATTTGCTCAAAGAAAAAAACTTTCATGTTATTATCATGGGCGACATTATAAGAGAAAAAGCAATTGAAAAAAAAATAGAATTAACTGATGAAAATATGGGAAAGTTAATGAAGAATTTAAGATATGAGCACGGTAATGAAATAGTTGCAAAGTTAATTTTGCAAAAGATAAAAAAATTAGATGATGATAAAAATTTTATTGCAATAGATGGAATCAGAAGTTATGAAGAATTTAAAATAATAAAAGATTTAGATTATGTAAAGCTATTAGCCATACATGCGTCATCATTTACAAGATTCGATCATATAAAACTAAGAGACAGATCAGATTCTCCTTCTAATTTTGAAAAGTTTTTACAAAGAGATAAAAGAGAAATGGAAGTAGGAATTAGTGAGGCAATTGCACTAGCTGACGAAGTAATATCAAATAATACCCTTACAATTACAGAATTTAAAAATAATGTGGAAAAAATTATTATAAAATGGATTACCGAATTTAAAAATTTGAAGCAAAATACATCATAGCTATTTAAATACCGGTATGAATAACGAAAATAAATATAATAATAAAGATTTAGAAATAATTGTTCAAACTTACGTTAATCCTTCTGAGGATTTAGAAAAAGTAACTTCTGCAATTAGAAATATTTTTCCAGATGCCAAGGTTATATTAAAAGATAGCAAAATACAGTTTTCCACTAAAAAACTGGAAGATCTAAAAAAAATAAAAGATCAAATAAGATCAAGGTCTACAATTTCGGTTCTAAAAAAAGTGTTATACAACAATCAACATATGAACATAACCTGGTTTTTATTAAATAAGCAAGCATCTTTCTCCGGAGTTGTTGTAATAGTAGAAGAAGAAGACGAATCACCTTTAGGACCAATAAAAATAACAATAAAAAATCAAGATATAGAAGAGACCATCAATTGGTTTGAACACTAAATTGAAATAATTATCGGGATAAAAAAAGTTAAAAAGAGAGTTATTCGGCGGAAAGGTCCCAGTAGGTAGCGTCTTTGAATTCTGTTTTGGGTTTTCCCAAAGATTTCCATTCCTTAAAAGATTTTGGATACAGTTTTACATTTGGAACCCCAGCCGTTTTTAAAGCAAAAAAAACCAATCCCGATAAAGTTCCAACACTTCCACAATAAGTTATTATTTCACTATTAAAATCAATTCCCCTATTCTCCATAAATCGTTTAAGTTCAGCAGGTTTTCTCAATATAGAATCTTCCGAACGTATCATAGTATAAGGAATATTTTTTGAATTTGGAATATGTTCAGTAAGGAAATTTAATCTTTCACGAGAATCAATTATAACCTTACTTTTATCGTATTGAGCATCTTCTACATATACAGCATCGGCATAAATAGAATAATCAATATCAATAGAATGAGAAGATTTAACAAAATTATTAGATTTTTCTTCTACTTCTAAACCCAAGTTTTTCCAGCTGCTATAAGTAACTTCTAAGAGAGAGACATTTTTGTGTCCAATGAATTTTAATGACCAAGCAACTCTTGAAGCTAACGCTCCAAATGTATCATCATATACAACTACTGGAGTATTATCAGATATTCCCAAATTATTCGAAATTTTAACTATTGATTCTGGAGAATCATCAGCTAATAAATCAGATAAAGGCAAAGAGACAGAAGTAGGTATGTGATCTTTTAAATAGTCCTCTTTTTTTCTAACATCTATAATTCTAACTTTATCTTCTTTTATTAAAGTTCTCAAGGTATCAACATCGCACAACAAATTTAATGTCGATGTTGTTGTTGGCACAATATCTTCTTTTTTATGGGCATTTTGTTTTAAATCAGCAATAGTAGAATAATCACCATCATTTTTAATTTTTTGAGTAGTCATATTGTTCAAGCAGCGCATTCTCCTCTTGCAGTTTTTGCAACAAAGTTTGAATCTGTGCCATAATCTTTATACGAATCAGGATTTTCGGCAAATGAAGGTAATTTGATAACAGGAACAAGGATTTTTTTGATATCTTCCAAAGTTTTTATTTTTCCATCACCTTTTCCTATTGAAATTTTATGTATCCATTCATGTAACGTATCATTTCCATTTTTTTCTTCCCTATAGGATTCAATTATTTTAAGAACTACATCGATGACTCGTTTGGCTGGAACTCGCATAACAATTTTTCCCAAGTCTCCAGTTTCACCAGTACTACCAGCAAAAAGCATTGTATATATTGGAGCCATGGAATTTCCAATTCTAGTTGCCCCACCATAAAATCCAATGGTTGCCACTTCATGCTGACCACAAGAATTAGGACATCCACTAATTTTTATTGTAGAAGTACAAAGATCACTATCCTTGTCAAAATTTAATTCTAGAAATTTACTTTGAATTTCTTTAGCAAGTCTATGAGAGTTAGTTATAGCAAGGTTACACGATGTTGTTCCAGAACAGCCTACTGGAGAAACAATGGTATTAGCACCAGGATTACCAAGTCCTATACTAGATAATTTAGTAAAAAGTTTAGGTATTAGATCGGATTGAACATACCTGATAAAAAAGTTTTGTTGCGGGGTAGTCCTAGCTTTTTGCTCCTCGGAGAATTCTCTAATGCATTCCGCTAAAACACGAAGCTGATTGGAAGTTATATCACCAGCACCTAATGTTATAGATACGCTATAATACCCTAGTTGTTTTTGAGCAATCACATTGGTATTTAACCACCTTTCATAAGGAGTTTGTATATTATCAGTATTTATTAGCGGAAGTATTTTTTTGGCAGATATAGTCGAAAGCGAATTAGCGATATTATTACCAATGTTTAAAACATTATCAAAGCTATTTTTTGTAGGTATAGATGTTGTTGCTTCTACGATATCACGCTCCTTTAACAATACTGCTTGGAATTTTTTCCATCCCATTTCATTAACTAAATAACGCATTCTATTTCTTGCAGGGTTTTCACGATTACCCAATCTATCATAAACCCTAATAGTAGCCATAGAAGTAGATAAAAGCCTAGATTCAGGTGTGAACTCCTCTAAAAGATGACCTATAAAAGATGCAGCTCCTAATCCGCCTCCAAGGTATATTCGAAAGCCCCTAAGTCCATCTTGAATAGTAGGAACCAGACCCACATCGGCTATTCTTACATAACCATGTTCAGAACAGCATGCAAAATTAAATTTAAATTTCCGTGGTAAATTCTGGCATATAGGATTTCTTAAAAAGAATTTTGCAATAGCTTTTGCATATATAGTTGTATCAAACGGTTCATTAGAGCATACTCCTGCAAAATGGCTACACATTACATTCCTAATAGTATTTCCACAGGCTTCCCTAGAAGTTAAACCACATTCAGCTAAGCCTCTATGTACTTCACTAACATCCTCCAATTGTACCCAGTGTAATTGAATATTTTGTCTGGTAGATACGTGAGCAGAACCAATAGAAAACGATTCAGCCAAGTTTGCGATTTTTTCCATTTGTTCAGGACTAATGTCACCTCCAGGTACCTTTATTCGAATCATACTAAAGTCACTATTTAATCTAGAACCATATGTACCGTTTTGAAGTCTAAAGCGCCTAAATTCATCGGCGTCTAATTGATCTTGTCGAAAAAGTTTTACTTTATTAGCAAAATATTCTGATTCTTCTACTATCCCCCAATTTTCATCAGGATTCAAATTTTTTTTTTTGGAGGAAGAAAGAACATCAGAATCAACAGCAGGACTTACCAATACTATCATAATAGAGATTTTAAACCATATATCTTTTTTGGATAAATAAAGACATCATTAAAATATTAAAAAAGACCTATAATTAGAAAAATTTATACTTGCACATAAAAAAACAATATTGAAGGTGGGGTCGTAGCGAAGCCTGGAATCGCAACGGGCTCCAGATCATATAATGGGCAATTATAGAAGAAACCCGTGGATCAGGGGTTCAAATAATGTGTATTATGACAAACACATTAGAACAAATCCCTTCGGCCCCATCCTCCTCTATCACTATTTTTTTGGATCAATATAAATAAAGGTGAAAGAAAGGAATGAATTATAACAACAAGAACTTGATGCATAACCTATTTTTATATTTTATACAAGGTCAGAGTTAACTAAGAATTACCACCTAATACTCAAGAATTTCTGATCTACAGGGATTTACGTCCTGAAAAAAGTATTATTAAAAGATGCAATTATTTTGTAAAGGAAAAGAGAATTCTATCCCGGGCGTTTAACAATATACTAAGGTTTTTATGACTTCAAAAAGGACACGTTGAAAAATGGAAATTAGATTATCCTAAAATTTTTGAAAACAAAAAAGCTACTGTGTTATGTTACTAACGTTACCATCATATTGAAAAAGCAAGAGATTTCCAAATAAGGTGTTATGCCAATGATAGCACCCCACCAGTTAAAGAAATACAAAAAATAAAGGAAAATACTCATACAGGCGAATTAAGGCCATTGTATATACCATGGCACCTTAGGGAATCAAGATTAGAGCAGATGATTAACCTAAATGAAAGTATATAAACCAATTGAAAAGGATAATTACATGATTACAAAGATGATTGTTTATGCAGAGATGAAGTAGAATCTGTTACTTTCATCAAGTTTTAGCATTTTACTATCTAGAGAAGTATCGAGTCAATATTAATACAATATTCATATTAATATCTAATTCCTAAACTGCGACATCCTTATCAATTAGAATTTCTTTTAATATATAACCATATTGATATTATATTTAATTGTCAAATACAGTCAGTAGATAAGAAATATACAAATAATTATTGAGATTTAAATATATGTGACTTAAATACCATTTAATGAATAAAAACTTTAAAGTATCCATATTAGTCGTTGCCACATTAATTACAGGCATGATGGTAAGCACCACCACCCCCCTAGCTTTTTCCCAAGCAACAACAAATAGCACAGGCGGCAATCAAGGAAATATGCACTTGGATGCAGGAATAAAAGCTCTACAATCAGGAGATACAAATGGAGCATTAATGCACCTGCAGCAAGCTGATAAAACTCTAACTGGTGCAGCAAAGATGCACTTGGATGCAGGAATAAAAGCTCTACAATCAGGAGATACAAATGGAGCATTAATGCACCTGCAGCAAGCTCAAAAAAGTCAATGATCGGACTAAAATAAAAGTAAAGTAAAGTAAATCCAGTTAACAACCTTATCCTTTGTCTTTTTTATTTCTCTTATTATAAAATAAAATCATTAAAGATAGGTTATTTACAATAAAGTTATGGATATATTTTATTTGTAGATAGAAAGCAATGAAAAGATCTAAATAAACATATTTGTCTAGAGAAATGTGGCAAATAATACCTATTTAAAAAAACAGGTATTCTTAACTTTTTAGTTAAATTTAATTAGATAATTCAATCAGAAATCACAAGATATTTGAAACTGTATCCCTTAACTCTAAAGCTGCCTCTCTTGCAGATGCATCGGCAGTAGTAGTAATAGTAGTAATAGTTGTTATTTGACTTATAGAATGTTCAACCAAATCTTCAACCATAGCCTCTACAATGCTATCTAAAGCACCACTGACAGCAGATATCTGCTGTACTATTTCTAGATAATAAGAATATACAATTTCATAAAGTGTTTGCTTAAATAGATATCATTTTGTTATATAGTGATGCTTTTAACATCAATTCTTTGACCCTATTTTTAAATTTAATAGAATAAACATAAGATCTCTTGCATAATTAGAATAAACATAGCTATATGATTAGTGGTTCGTCACTTTTTTGTCCTTTCTTTGCTTTCATACGATAGACTGTCCAAAAAACCAATACTTTTCAAATCACTTACTGCTGGCCTTACAGTACAAGAATTTGATGAGATTTACGATAAAGAATAACAAAAAAAATATACCAAACATGAGATTCAACGCTTATCCAAAAGAAATGGTCACAAAAAGAGATACGGATTCCGGAAGACCTTTTAAACTTGACCTAGAGAATAGGTTTCTTATGTTTTTGGTGTACTATCGTCTTTACATCATTTACCCATTAACAGGATTCTAGAAGGACAAAGATCTCAAATTATGATAATCCTTGAGCATCCATATTGACGTATATCGCACCATAATCTCATTCCTGCCCAGACTTTGATAACGACCACTTTCTATCGATATGGTAGTAGTTGTACTGATAGACATTATCGAAATTACTATCGCGGATATCAAGAAATACAAGACGCTTTGAAATGGAAGAAAGGTGATGGATATAAAGGAATATTCTTGAATTTATGGATTAGGACCATCTATCGCAAAATCTTTCGATATGTAACTTATATTTAAACTTTTAGAAAAGATATAGAAGATACAATGCTATACATATTTTCCCATAATATACTATATACATCCAGGAATTTAAACACTATACATATTCAACGTAACGGCAACGTTTCTCACAACAAAATAGATATTCAATGGAAAATATCCATATTCCTTCTCCGCTCTAGAAGTAAGGCTTGAATTGCCTTGACCTGTCCTTGAATCAAATTGTCCTCCTGATAGATATCCTGGCAGACGAGCCTCTAAAATGATTTTGAAAGTTCGATTTATATAGATACTGAACGTCTATTTACATACATCTTGGCTTTTAGAAAAACTTGTCCTTTTTAACATCCTGTACGTGACGTTGTATACTATTACTATTTACTGCCGAACCAAGGAAGAAGATAGACTTGGATATATCTCTAACAATAGCATATAAGACGATTCATTGTAAAAATAGTTTAAAATCGATTCAGGCAAACGGCCTTGTTCACTTAAGACATAATTCCTTATTACGATAATCTACAAATAGATTCAACCAATTAATCACATGCTTTAGTTTATATTTCTTTTTTCGGCATTGAAAGTATTCGTCAAAGATTTCATTAGTTCTGTCTTCGATATTGCATGGTTCTTTCAATAATTATACTTTTCTCAAAAGAATAATGAATATGATACTCTATACTCAATAACATTAGTTCATGGATCTCAACAGATACTTTTTGATGTCAAGGTTAAATCTCATTGTCCTATAATACCGAGATATTACTTGTTTAAGGTGTGAAAAACTGGAAGGATAATTTGATAATACATTGTACTTTCCCTGCTTCCAACATTCTTCTACCGCATTGAATTCAGGTGAACCGACAGGAAAATATTCTATCCTTATACTGTCTTCATTCCTCTGCAGATATTCCTGTAACTTTAGATCTGTGTTGTGTTGCTCTATCTACGAAAATGACAAATTTTTTAAATTTCTTTCGTACCTGCTCAAGATATGTCATAAAGGAATGGCCATCAAATCAAATCGGTTATACTGTCTGAATAGTTGTTGTTTGCCCTCATCTCTGATAGTACTCCAAAGATGATGGTTTTGTTGTAAGATCCTGTGACTGCAACTATCGGTTTCTTTTCTCGTACAATCCACTTTTTCTTTATCCATGAACCATGTACAAAGATTGATTCATCTTGTACCAATACATTCCAGTCTCACTTAAGAGTCATTAGGATATTTTGTACCCTTTTTTAAAACTCTTTTTATCTTCGGGAGTTGCTGCCGTTCTTATAAACTTCTTTTGAGGTATCTTTGGTACAAAATTCCATTTGTGAAGCAATCTGTAGATGTGAACTTTATGATACTTTACATCCGTTCTCTTTTGAATAATGTCCATCACCTCTGTCTGTCTGAAATTCCCTCCTGTATTGCTAGCAGATAATTCCTGTTTTATTTTTTCCATTGTTTCTTTTGATATGGTAGATGGTTTTCCGATTCTTGGTTTATCGTTTAATCCTTCTAATCCTTTATCGTTGTATCTCTTGTACCATTTGTAAGCCCATGATCTTGATCTATGTAGTTCTTGTGCTACGGATTCTATATGCTGATTATCCGATATTACTTGTATTACAAGCAAGATCCTCTCTTTTACATCAACATCAAGTTCATCCTTGTATACCTTGTCTAATACGGAGGAGTTGATGGATTTCAACTAAGATATAATTATAACAAGTGTAAGCTAAAAATCTATCTTTGAATTTAGGTTATTTAGTATATATAGAGTTGTATATGTGATAAATTATAGAAATAATGAACCAAGGTTAATAGGAACTACATCAATATCATACTTGAAAGTGTAAATGATTTCTATTTATGCAAAAGATCTAATATAATCTTTATCCAATAAACTGTGATGACGCCCTATTTCTCGATCATAAAGGTAGATAGGTATCTTCGAGCTATATGTTTTTTCTAAAGTTAACAGAGCATAAAGCTCATATTATAGAATTCGAGGTAAAAAGTAGTAGTAGTAATTATGGTTATTTGAAAAGGATATTGAAATAACCAAAAAAATAAATTGTAGTCATTCAGCACCTATCAAACCTAAAAAGTCAAATCCATCTGGATCTTGGGGATTTTCATTTAATTTGACAATAGATATCAGATGACCGTCGGGATCCTCGATTATTGCATGTTTTCCAAATATTTCTTCTTTTGGATTTTTGAAAAATACTACTTTTTTTTCTTGCAAGTTTTTTATCGTTTTATCAAAATCACTGGCAGAAAATCCAATTAGAATATGCTGACCTGATTTAAGTTTCTCCTTATGTTTTGCTGGATGTAGAGCTAGTACAGTTTCTTTATTAAAAAATTCTGTCCATTCGTCTGACCTTTTCTTTATCGGAATATTTAATATTTCCTTATAAAATTGAACTGATGTATTCATATCCGAGACTAAAAGTATAACGGCGCCTAATTTTCTAAATGACATTTAATCAGTCTAGGTTGTCTCTAAATTATGAACTTTTTTATTTTGTGATTTTCTTTAACAATTATTTTCAATAAATCGTAAAAACTTTATTTCTATAAACAATGATGTTATTTATTGCTAAACAAGCTTTTTTTTATTTACGTGGCAAAAAATGAAGAATGGAAACAGCGCTACGAGGAAGATTGGAATTATGTTTCAGCCATGACCAGATTTTTTAAGTGGTGGATAAAACATGAATTTGACATAGATATAATACTAGAAGCAGATATTTTGCCTGTTATACCAGGAAAAATTTTCGATAGACCATCGTTAGCATATCTTTTAAAAGATCATTCAGACAGAGGTAATTCTGTTTTTCATTTTTATTTACCATATTTTAAACCGCTATGGACAGATTGTCGTCCTTTACACGCCTATCACTCGGATAATTTTGGAATGGTTACATGGCATAGACCTAAACCTTTATCTTCATCTTCCGAGATCAATGAAAAATATTTTGCAGATAATAATTGTGCAACGATATCTCATATCCTTTCACATGAATTTCTTCGACGGAGTTCTAAAAAAAGAAAAGAATATTTTGATAATATTCACAAGATATGGGATCTGCATATTAATGGCTCTAGGCCATTCTTATATTATAATCGACATTTTAAAAGGGTTTCACCAAATAGTGACTATAGATATATCACTATGGACCTAACAAAACTTTGATATTTTATTTTTAAAATATATTATCTATGAACTCTAATTTAAAGGACCATCATTATGCTTACATAATAAAAAGCGGAGCAATTATTTCTACTATAGGAGTAATTATGTTAATTTTATTTGGAGCAATTTTATTAGTATTCCCTGTAATAAAGACATGTGAAAGAAATTGTATTTTTGTTTCTACCGCACCACAATTTCTTAAGCAGTTAATAAATCCTCTATTTCTATTTATTTCACTAATACTAATATCATTAGGAGTATTTTTAATTAGAGTTGTAAAATGGAGAATCTAGATAAGATATTTAGAGCTTATCCCAATATTCGATAGAATTATAGCTCTTTTCCTCTTTTGATAAACTGTGACCTTCATCCAGAAGAAGGAGAGAGCAAAGGAGAAAAATAAACAACCTACCATACTCAATATTCCTGATGAATTATGAGATGAGATTTTAATTAATAATTAATATAGATTATTTGCCAGGCTCTGTTCACTTAAGGTTTAACTCCTTATCATGATAATCTACAAATAGATTCAACCAATAATACATATTTTAATTTACATTTCTTTTTTCGGCATGGAAAGTAGTCATCAAAAAATTCTTTGGTTCTATCCTTCATATACCACTGAATAGTTCTTTCAATAATGCCTTTCTCTCAAGTGGAATGTAGATGATGTTTTAGTTTCAGGAATTTATATGCTTGTAGTGAATACTCTGTACCACTACCATCTTCGGAAACTGGCTGTCGACCATGTTTGTCGACTATATAAGATAAAAAGTATGTTCTGTTAAAAACATATTCCGTTCCTTTGATATGCTTGTTCCAAAGATTTCTTTACTTTCAAGCTCGACAATAGCAACCAATCCTATCCAGATGTATTCTGATCCAACTTTAAATTACAGCAGTTTCATCTTTTTGTATACAAGAATACTAAGACTTTCTTTTTCTTTGAGGATATTTTTGAGGGTTGTATTTCTGAATTCAATTCCAAATGTACGTGATTTCGTTTGATAAAACAGGATGACAGTCTATCAATCGTTCTTCTTAACGATAGACCTGAAAAGTAAAAATATAAACCATAGAATACATATTCCGAAGGTGTTTTATTTCTGCTACTTACATTCACAAAAGATGTAGAACATCTTCAAGCTATATGATTTTCCTTAAGTGAACAGAGCAATTTGCTATAATTATATTTTTTTATGTCATTAAATTAAAATGTCTGTTTATATAAATATAAATTGTTTTTATGATTAATCCATTTAAAAAGTGGAAGCCAAAAGGTAAAATTTATAGCTTTAGATGTTCACAATGCGGCGATGCTTTCATCTCTAGCCACAATCTCGATGCCCCTCTTTGTGGTACCTGTATTCAGAAAATAAAATCCTTAGATTCTACAGTGGATAACGATAAAAAATGTTCTGAATGTGGGAATATAGGAGTAATTTATGGAAAGGATAGATGCCATTCTTGCTATTTTAATTTTAAAAAAGATAACTGATTATTTGATCCTTAACTTGAGTTTTACCTTGGTATTCCAGAACAGAGAAATCAAAACTATTTAACATATGTTTTAGAATATATCTTCTTAAGAGAAAAATGTGAAATAAGGCTGTAGCATAATTTTTGAAAGGGTTATCAAATTATTATCATTGGTATATATGAGAAATTTTTCCTGATTTAGGATCTATCATTTTTATACCATTTCTGTTTTTTACAAATAATAATTAAAGTAATAACAAATTATGTCAATATTACAGTACAGTTTTTCTTGCTTTCGAATAACTCAAACTTTTCTAAAAATTACAATAAATCCACTTGAGTCATAGTATTTCGCAGTAAAATAGACTCAATTAAATATTTCCAAGAAATGAAAACGATTTTCATAGTTATTCGACAAAGCAGTTTTTCTCAATAAGCAATATAAAAATAATTAGTATACATATATGTATATGTATGATTAACTAATCGAGTTTAAACAATGTATGATTATTTAGTTATGATATAGCTTGAATCATTCATAATAAAAAAAGTATGTTCGGCTTGAGAAACAATTTTATTGTTACCTTCTACAAGAATTGGATAAGATCTGATATTTTTCTTTTTTATTAGATATCCTATCATATCATGTAAAATAGATTCATCATAAGCTTTAACTAGCCATCGCATAGCAAAAGGTAATGTTTTATATTGATCCCATAAATAGGTAATAAAATTATCCAAATCTTTATCCTTAGTTGGTTTTCTAGAAATTAAGGAGAATATATTTTTAATTTTTCCCTCATAAACAATTCCCAATCCATCTCTAGTTGTAACAAAAGGTTCAATTGCATATGCTTGGTTATTAACCAAAGAAAAAGAAGATCCCAATGTTTTGATATTTGGAATAGATTTTCCAGCGTGAACAGTATATTGTTCTAACGAATGACCACTTAAATTTTGAATAGGCTTGAGACCATTATGAATTATAGTATTTTCAATTGTTTTTCCTATTTCATTTGATTTTGTATTAACTTTTGCAATTTTAATTGCTTCATATAAAGTTAATTCAGTAACATTAACTAACTGATCATATTTTGAATTATACGAAACGGTAACTGCGGTATCAGCAATATATCCATCTATATGTACACCTAAATCGATTTTAAGAACGTCACCATCTTTTACTTGTATCCGATCTTGAGGTTCGGCGGTATAATGCGCGGCTATTTCATTTAAACTAACATTAACAGGGAATGCAGGTCTTCCTCCAAGCAAAGTGATTTCATTTTCTATAGATTCACATATTTCAAATAGAGTTCTGCCAATATGATTTTTTTTGCGAGCATTCTCTCTAACAGCTGAAGCAATCTTCCCTGCAAGCATATAATTTTCTAATATCATAAATCAGGAATAATAATAATTCTAGATAATATAATAATAATGTAATTTATTGCCCTCATTTAAATTAATTAAAATAAGGTTAAAATTAGACAAAAAATTTCAGAATATAGAAGAAGGGATCGTTGTCTAGCATGGTAGGATGCCAGCCTTGGGCGCTGGAGGTCGTCGGTTCAAATCCGGCCGGTCCCATTTTTCTGAGACCTATAAACCAATAGATTAACATTAAAAATAAATAAAGTAAGTAGGCAGGCAGATAGGTAGATAAATTATACTCTTCTACCTCTACGTCCACCAGGCTTCCTTGTAGTATCATGAGGCACAGGTGTAACATCATCTATCCTACCAATACGAAATCCAGCTCTTGCTAGAGCCCTTATTGCAGCTTGAGCACCAGGGCCAGGAATTCTAGGTCCTACCCCACCTACCGCTCGAACTCTAATGTGTAAAGCATTAATACCTTTGCTTTTAGCAGCGTCTGCAGCAGAAACAGCAGATTTCATAGCTGCATATGGAGATGATTCATAACGGTCTGCTGTTACATGTCTTCCACCTGAGCTAATAGAAATGGTTTCAGCGCCACTTATATCGGTGATATGAACCAGAGTATTATTATAACTACTAAAAATATGGGCTACCCCCCATTTATATTGGGTTATTTCTTCTTGAGACATTAATATAAAATTTTTTGGTCATCACATTTAAAAACCTTCTTAAGATAAATGAATAAAACCTTTAGTTTTTAACAATTTCCTTTGCCTATGAGGATAATCTATAAAAACTTTGCCTATACCATCAATAACTTTACCAATAATAAAAAAATCCAAGTCATATTTTTTTGCCAAAATATTAATTTTGCCAAGATTTTTTTTTGCAACCGTTCCAACAACATGATATTCTTCTCCACCATAAAATATTAACTCATCTATATCAAGATTATTTATTATTGAAAATTTTTGCAATTCTGAAGGAACCGGTATCTTATTTTTATATATCAATAGATCTGCTTTACTCTCTTTTGCTAATTCATATAATGATAAAGCAAGACCATCACTAGAGTCTATTGATGATGAAAGATAGTGTGACAATTTTAATCCAAATTTAATTGGAGGTAGCGGATTTAAAACAGAATCAATAGATTTCTTTTTAAATAAATGGTTAGGACTTTCTAAATTATTTAACAATATCTTTAATCCAGAAGAACTATATCCAAATTTTCCAGAAACTATTACATAATCACCGGTAACAGCCCCATTTCTTCTCGGTACATTTACATTATCAGAAGAAAAACCTATCATATTACAATCAATAATGAGTTCTTTAGATTGATTAATATCTCCACCGATTATAAAAAAATCAAACTCCTTTGAAGTTAGAGAAAACCCTTTAATTAATTCATCAATATTTCGCTTATTTAGATATCGAGGTAATCCTAAAGAAATTAAAGCAATCACAGGTTTTATTCCTTTTGTTGTTAGATCACTTATACAAGAAACGAGCGATTTCCTAGCTATTTGCTTGAAGGACATTTTTGGTGGAACATCGGTATGTTCTACTAACATATCGCAGGTAATTGCTAAAGAATATTTTTTATTAGACATTTTAATAATTTTATTTAACGAAATTAAAGAAATGTCATCTTTACCAAATAGAGGTTCTACTGTGGTAACATCCAATTTGGACTTGATTAAAGCCAATATCTGTTTTTCATTAAATCTTTTCATAAATTTCGTATATTTTACTATAAACTAACTTATATAGAGAATTGGAACGATTTCTTTCAGATTCTAAAGATATTCTTAAAACGTGTTCTGTATTAGAAGGCCTTACAAGGATCCATGAATTTTCATCAAAAATAAATTTAAAACCATCTTCATCTATTACTTGAGTGGAATAAGGTATCAAAACTTTATATATTTTATCAAGCATATCATTTAATTTAATTTGAGGTTTAATTGGAAGCTTGGTTCGAATTTGTGTAAAATTCGAAGCTAAATCGAGGCATTCATCTATTATTTTTGAATCCAACGAGCAAAGTATTACACTAGCTAAAAGTCCATCCCTACAAGATGTAAAACTTGGCATGATAAAACCTCCACTACTTCCTTCCCCTCCAATTTCACCATTAACCTCAGTAATTTTTTTTATAACATTTGCTTCTCCAATCTTAGAATAAAATACCTTTCCACCATATTCTCTAATATATTTATCAATAGTAATACTTGAATCTAAACTGATGACAAATTTTTTAATTTTATTATGAATTGCACCTGAAATGCATAATAGAAGAGTCAAATCAGGACTAAGTTTTTCCCCCCTATTGTTAACAATTACTAACCTGTCTCCATCCATATCAAATGCAAATCCAAAATTTAATTTATTTAATTTAACTACCTCTCGTAATTCATCCAAAGCATCATAAGTCGGATCTGGGCCTCTGGAAGAAAAACCAAATCGATCATTTATACTCAAGTATTTTATTTTATAAAGTTGGAATAATCTGTTGACATAATTACATGCAGCACCACCCCCAAAATCCAAACCAACTTTAAAATCAGATTTGATATCATTAGATATAGGGATATGATTTATCAAATCGGTTAAATAAGTTGAATTAATTTTATAATATTCACCAATACCAATATATCTATGAATAGTATTTTTTAACATGATATCTAATTCTTCCTCAAATAATCCTCTTCCTTTTACTAACAATTTTAATCCGTTCCACTCAACTGGATTATGAGAAGCAGTAATCATAATTGAGCCGCTATATTTTCTTGATTCTCGAAATAATACAGGGGTAGGAACAACACCTAAATCATAAACATTTATTCCCTGTTCCAAAAGACATCCTATTACAACATTACAGATAATATTTCCAGATTGTCTACTATCTCGAGCAATAGCACAAGATAATTGATCAAAATTATTTCGAATATAAGAGCCAAAAAGTCTTGAAAATCTACTTACCTCTTGAAGGCTAAGATCGTCACCAAATATTCCTCTAATTCCAGAAATAGAAACCTTCACAAGGTCAATACAATAGATTCAATAATTTATTTTAAATGGAGGTAAATAACTAATGCAGATTAAGAAAAGCGAGATCCTGTTAAAATAACTTCGCAATGTTCGCAAATATTTTTATCAATATTTGATTCGATGCTATGGTGTACATCGCAAATAATAAACGTATAGCGCATAAAATTACAAAGTTGGATAAATTTAGTCATTGTACTGGGTGTATAAGCCTTATTCATAGAAAGATCTTTAGCTATATCATTTATCATTTTCATAACTTCAAAATTGTTTTCAAGTTTCGTTACTAAGGATAAATCACCCCTTGTTCCCCGGATATAATTACTAACGGCAGCTTGAGTAATACCCAAAAGTTTAGCGACGGTTTCTTCTTTTAGATTGTAATCATGAATTAATTTTTTTGATAAAATTGCACGAATAGCGGGGATTAAAGATTTGGATTCGATTTCGGAAGGCAATAGCATATTAAATTTGCAGGTTTCTAATTATATAAGTATTATTAAATATAAAAAAGTTAAAACAAAAAATATTGGGTGGAATACAGGATTAACCTTCTTCCCAGCCTTTATCAAATACACCGAATTTATGCAAAGGAACTGGTTGGCCTGAAGTATATTCCATTGGTCTCATCCAGAAAATAGCATGGGTTGGACAAACACCTACGCATGCACCATCAGATATACATCTTTCTGGATAAAAGACAAATGCTTTGCCTCTTTTCCAACCTTCTACAGGTTTAACACGGAGTACATCTGGACCTAATGCAGTACAAATCTCTACACAAAGTGCACACCCAATGCATCTTTGTTCATCAACATCTGGAAGTATAGCAATTGGCATCTAATAATTCACTAATCGTTTTCTAACAATAAAACTATTTAAACTGTATGCCAATAACAAAACAGCGTTATATAAAAAGATAAAAAATAGAGTAATTTTGCAAAATTACTCTATTTTTGTACAGTACGCATTGTATCTACTTGACCACTATGAAGCCAGTCTTTTAATTCTTCATGTGATGGTTTTGCATCATGTTTTCCTTGAAGGTGTAGATGAAGCAAAACATAATTTACTTGATTTAATAAAACCTTATTGGCTTCGTCGCCTTTACGGGTCCTTGTTTTTAAGTCTTCTGGAACAGTTTTCCACCATTCCTCGAATGTTCTTACCATCAAAAAATCAGCGCTAATTTACTTTATAAGTATTTTGAAAGGTTATTAAATAAAATTATATTAAAATTATAGCTATTTTTTTTAATTGCTATATATTTATCAGATTAATTAAAAATACATATACCAAACAATTATTAAAAAAATTTTATAAGATGACCTTTTCTATTACAGATATCATCAATGCCTATAAAGAACTAAAAAAGTTTCGTTTAAGTAATAATAATGAAAAACATGAGAGATTCATTTTCCCATTTCTTTGTGGTTCTTATTTTACATACAGAAAAGTAGATGTGGTCAGAATTTTTACAATATCCAAAGCCATATCCGAAAATCCAACGTATTTAGATGTAGGTTGTGGTTATGGAGACTTT
>JAICXY010000143.1 GCA_025934495.1 Candidatus Nitrosocosmicus sp. | reverse complement strand
CAATGAATCTCTGCAGTACTATGACAAAGCCCTCGCCATAGAGCCATCAAACACTGATGCACTTAACAACAAGGCAAACCTTTTACAATCCCTCCAAAGATATAATGAATCTCTGCAGTACTTTGACAAAGCCCTCGCCAATGAGCCATCTGATACAAAAGCACTTGACAGCAAAGCCCTCGTTCTACAATCCCTCCAAAGATACAATGAATCTCTGCAGTACTATGACAAAGCCCTCGCCATCGAGCCATCTGATACAAAAGCACTTCTCGGCAAAGCCCTCGTTCTACAATCCCTCCAAAGATACAATGAATCTCTGCAGTACTATGACAAAGCTCTTTCCATAAATCCCTCATACACTTTTGCACTTATCGGCAAAGCTATTGTCTTACAATCCCTCCAAAGATACAATGAATCTCTGCAGTACTATGACAAAGCCCTAGCTGTAGATCCGTCATACACTTTTGCACTTTATTTCAAAGCCAATACTTTAAGAGATCTCCAAAGATATAATGAATCTCTGCAGTACTATGACAAGCTCCTTACAATAGATCCAAATGATACTAATGCTCTAGACAACAAAGCTAATGTCCTCAACAACCTTGGCAATCACACTGAATCTCTTCAGTACTATGACAAAGCCCTCGACATAAATCCAAATGACACTTTAGCATTAAATTCTAAAGGGCTGTATATATTTGATAAACTAGGTAACTATACTGATGCTCTAAAATATTTTGACAAATCTCTGTCTGTCAATCCAAATGATATAGACAGTTTAAATAATTTAGGTTTAGCTTTATATTATCAAAAATATTATAACAAATCTATCGGCTCTTTTAACAAAGCCTTGACTATTAATTCAACAAATTATATTAGCATGGCTAACAAAGGTGTGATACTAGATAAATTAGGCGAACATACAAAAGCTTTGTCATATATTAACAAAGTATTAGGATCTGGATATTTTGATAATTTATTGAAAATAAATCCAAATGATACTTTTGCATTACAAGGTAAAGGGGAGATGCTATCAGCAATAGGTAACTATACTGATGCTCTAAAATATTTTGACAAATACTTGTCTATTGATCCTATTAACATTGAGATATTCCATGATAAAGCAAATGTGCTTTTGAAATTGGGAAATTATAGCGGATCAGAGATATATTTAGATAAAATTTTAAAAATAAATCCCAACGACAAAATAGCATTAGATGCTAAACATCTAATACAAAAAAACAACGGAAAACATAACAAAATATTATAAATTAAAAGCAATAACATTAATACCATTTGATTTTATTATATTTTAATTATGTCGATATCCCCATGCTTAAACTATGCTAGAAAATCACATTTTAAAATAATATTCTATAAACTTTTCATGATTAAATTATAGTATAAATTAGTAGGATATTATTATACTACAAAGTATAATATTATAAATATACATTCATTAGCTATAATAATTATACAAAATGACCATGATATCTCAAAAACAAGCATATATTTCAATACTCGTGGTAGCATTTGCAATAATAATGATTACAGGTTATATTTTAACTAGTAGTTTAGATAATTCAGCTTTTTCATCGAGGAATCATCATCACTCTCATCATCATCACTCTCATCATCACAAGGATAAAATTTCCAATACTGATCAAAGAATGGGTCAATTCGGCCAGCAGCCCCAACGTTCATTCTGTCAAAGTGTTGGTGCAAATTCGCCAGTTTCTGCTTCTTGTAATAATGCTGCTGCAACTGCAAACGCCAATATAGGTGGTAATGGCGCAGCAAGCAACCAATAATCAAACATACAAACAAAAAAAGTATTCTTAAAAAGATACCATTTTTTATTCTTTTTCTCATATCTGAAAAACTCAATTAAGACCATTTTGAGCGCCAATTTGAACATCTTTATAAAATAGGTGACCGCGGCATGAATAGGTCACAATCCGTACTTGAAATAATATCATACCAATTAATATTTGAAAAGGGTTTTTCATATGATCTATTAGAAATAATTTACTTATAATGTAGCAAATAGTAGATATAAAATAAATTCCAGTTCTTAGAATGTATCTAAAGAGTTATAGAATCATTTGATAACACAATGTTTAAGATATACTGAAATTGGTTATTCTATTTGTTCTCTATTTAAAAAACGATATCCTAAATATAGTTTCGGAGTAGCAAACTTGATATTAAAATATGAATTTTAATTGTTTATCCTTTGGTATTTATTTTCTAGAAAAATTTATTTTCCAATAAATGGAAAATATCGAAAAATATTTACGAATTCGTCAATCTACAATATCAAGTAATATTTCTTTTATTAAATATAATATTATGGAATATTCTCTAAATGACTCTAAAACCAAATTTGCTTTACTTTCTAACCAATTGAGCTTTAAAATAAAGAAAAATTTATGGTAAATTGCTGATTATAAAAGAACAAAAGATAGAGATAAGATAAAGCATTTAAGCAATTAGATAATATTACCATTGAATCTCGAACTTTTTCCTCTTTTGGAGGTCATGCTTAGAGTAGAAAAATTAAATGAGGATCTAAAACAAAGAGAGAAAATGATTTTGGAAATGGAAGAGTTTTAAAAGAGAAACAGAAAAAAGATAAAACAAAATCATCTAATGAATGATGAGTTAGAAAAGTCTTCTGATAAATAAATTATTATATTATTATAATTAGCTCTGATGACATGAAAATCTTGTAGTATCTTCTAGTTTGTATGTTGGCGAGGTTCAAAGATTACATGCTCTGTATGAGAGCGAGGCTCTGACCGAACCATATCTTATCAAGCGGCGTTCAAAGTACCCCAAAGAAGGTGGATGGATGTATGCCGACTGTAAAGCCAACTTAAAAAAAGGAGATGAAAAAGATATGAATCATCTTGGAATAGATGTAGTAGGAAAGAGAAAATGTAGAGCAGCTCTTAAAGATGACAAAGGCAAGATATTGGGTGAATTCTTTTTTAGTAACGAAAGAAATGGAATACTTAGCCTACTTTCAAGAATACAATCTCATGGAAAATGTGTTACCGTTTTAGAATCTACAGGAAATATGTGGATGAGAATTCATGATCTGTTAGAAGAGATTGGAATATATACGAAACTTGCTAAACCATATAAGACAAAGATAATAGCAGAAGCCAAAATAAAATCAGATAAACTTCTGGATGCTAGAATATTATCTGATCTATTGCGAACAGATTTGATATGTGAATCATATGTACAAAAACAGGAGGATAGGGATAAAAGGAGTCTTGTCATGCATGGGATAACGCTATCCAGAACCAAAACAAAATTGGTAAACAAAGTACATTCAATCCTTGATAAATATGATTACAGAACAGAATTAACCGATATATTCAATAGTAAATCGGGCATTGAATGGTTGAAGTCACTAACTCCTCTGGTTACATCAGTAGATAAGATTATCCTCGATACATCAATAGAGTCTATAGAGACAATTAACCAACAGATAAACGCAGTATCAAAAGAGATGTCAAAGTATGCTGGAGATAATAAGGACGTAAAGATTCTTCTTAGTATAACAGGAATAGATTTGTTTTCTGCGATGCTCATATCCACAGAAATAGTTGATGCAAAAAGATTTTCCACACCATGGAAACTGTTAATTTATGCGGGTTTAGCTCCCAGTACAAGAGAATCGTCAGAAGGAAAAACGAAAACAGGTGGAATAACAAATAACAAAACAATGCTCGCCATGGTTAAGATGATGGATATTTGTTCAATGTGCACTTACCGTTATAATATATGATGCTCATTTGAGAATATTCGATGATAGAATAAGAAATATGAAAGGTCAAGCTACAGCCATAGTTATAGCAACTGCAAAAGAGTTACTTATTATTATATGGTGTATGTTGACTAGAAACGAACTCTATAGATATATGGACAAGAGAAGATATGAACAAAAGCTACACAAACACAAACTAGAACAACGATAGATCAAAAAAGATAAGCCAGTGTCTGTTGCTGTTACTGCTACCTATACATATTACTAGCGTTAGCTATATTTGAAAAATCTTATTAGAATGAAAAATATAATCATTGTTGGCCAAATAGGATATCAAAGAGTACCAACATACAACGAGATTTTCATGGATGTAAAGTTAAGAAAAAAGCTATAGATTTCTTCCTTGCTTATTATATATGATACACCACTTTGCATATTAGTTAGCCTACCGTATCAAGAGTTATATCTTTAATTAAAAATGAATTTAATGTAGAGTATTTATAAATTAAAGGTTTCAAACACATTGTTATTTAAATATGGAAATCACTTCATAATTTCACCCCTTGTTTCATTAATACCGTATAACAATATGTCTATATTTTTGAAAATAAATTCTCAACTTCAATAAGGTTTTTACAACAAATTTAAATATAACAATAATTGTAATACATTAGATTTAATTGGCAAAAACTAGCTTTATTCCATCACAACATGGATTTCATTTTCCAAACAACTTTATCAACAAAATTGCAAATATTCCAGGATTCGGTCAAGTGACTACCCGTGGAAGATGCGGTGGCATGGCATATGCATCACTTGATTATTATTATGCACATATATCAATACCTGACTATAAAGAAAGCTACTTTCCATATACTGATTTTAATCCTGAAGGCGTGCCTCCAGATAGTAATCCTTTATCTAGTTATATCTATTCCAGGTTAATTAACAGTTTTGAAGTTCCAAGTGCAATCAAGTATATCAGCTTAACCTTGGCCTCTGATCACGCTACATGGTTTGCAAAAGGTGTTACACGATGGACAAAGGAAGATGAGTTTCCAAAACTACAAAATAGTATAAACAATGGAAAACCTGTTGTTTTGGGATTGATCTCTGCTACCAATATAAATGATATTGGACAGAATCATCAGGTGGTAGCTTATGGATATGATTATGATTCCAATACTAAAATAATAACAGTCTATGTATACGATAATAATTATCCTGATAAAGAAGTAGTATTTTCAACAGACCCTTCAAATCCTCATGTTAATTCATCTACAGGAGAAATATGGAGAGGATTTTTTGTTCACGATTATATATACATAAGTCCACCGCAAATTAAAGTTCCATCCAAGAATTGGATAAAATGTCTTTATATGGATCTGCTTCATAGAACCCCTGCCCAAACTGAAGTAAATGGTTGGTTTAATGTTTTGATGAGAAATGGTAGCACTGATTCTGTTGCCGATGGATTTCTTCACTCTACAGAATACTGCACAAATACAACAAACTCTTTTTACAATCAATTTTTAAATAGACAAAGCGATCCTGCAGGTCTTAACAGTTGGACAAATGTATTGATAAAGGGAACTTCGATGCAGGATGTTATTGTTGGATTCTGCGATAGCGTTGAATATAAACAAAAACATCCTATACCAAATGAATTTGTTAGATCCCTTTACAATAATTTACTTGGCAGAGAACCTGAACCAGGGGCAGTTGAAAACAATCCTATTCATTCTGGAAAGAGCACCACAGAGGTGATAAAAGCATTTTTATTGTCTGAGGAGTATGCCAGGCGAGTATGTGAAGGTTATTATCAGACGTATTTGGGCAGGCATTCTGATGAGGGTGGATTAAGAGGATGGGCTAACCTTGTTGAGCATGGGCTATCATTGCAGCAAATTATCAAAGGATTTGTTCTGTCAGATGAGTATACTAATAGATCGGCAAATCGATAAACTATTAAATTGAATGGTTTTTTACTTACCTTTCTATTGAAATCGTGTTACTAAATTCATGCTCTATATTTTTATCCTCCTTTTTTGAAATAATCTCAATTATTTCAGATGAGTTCTATTCCTCTATACTAAGATATTTCCAATAAATTTCTTTTATCTTGAATTCACATAGAAATCTAAACGGTTTCCACCGAACCCGATATCTGTTAGAGTAAAGACAATCTAATATTGTAAAAAGTTTGGACGCAAATTAGATGGATTAAAGTCTAACCTGTTAGATCTGCAGATTAGTTTGGTCAACTAATCTTTTTAGATTAATGTATATACAATATGCAGTTTACTCATAATACTCTACAAAAATAAAATTAGGTCATTATCCAATACTTATTTCGAAATTTTTTTGCAAAAGATTACAATTGTGATAATTTTATGATTATGCCTCATTTGTTTTGCATTTTTAAACTCAAAATTAGCTTTTTTATAGAAGCCTATTACATTATCGTTACAATCAAGTATGGTTTATAACACCCTTTGCCTTCGGCACGTGATATTTAAGAATCAATTAGATTTTTTCCAACCATCTCTCCTCTATCAATTAGATCTGTATTTAGCTTCAACGCTTTGTTTTAATACTCTAGAGATTGCTCATAGTTGTCCATATCATAGTATACAAGTCTAATGTTTATGTAATCTTCAAAAACAGGTATGATTGTGACATACTGTTCCTTTGTCTGGTGAAACAAGTGTTTGACATGCTCTTTCAAAAGATTTGATAAAGAAACTCGTCCCTTAGTTATACGTTGAATTGGAAGTAAATACCAAAACCTTAAATACACTATTTCTCAAGTTAATAAATGGTAAATATTTTAAATCCGGGAGATCGTCTTAATCCAAATTACTCTATAACATCATCAAATGGACGCTATAATCTCATATATCAAAGCGATGGGAATCTGGTTTTATATGTAAACGGTGGATCTGCACTTTGGAGCTCTGGTACTGCCGGAAAGCCTGTGGGTGTTTGTATTATGCAGGGAGATGGTAATCTGGTTTTATATGGACCTGATGGCACGCCTATATGGGCTAGCAACACTGTTAATCATCCAGGCAGCAGACTTGTATTACAAGATGACGCAAACGTGATTATCTATGATCCTAGCAATAGACCCCTGTGGGGCTACAAAGGCAATACAAATATCTTGTTTTATTATCCAGGTGATGATAACTGGTGGCTTGGCACTGTTGGAACAAACAACCAGCTTAACTGGACTTTGGTAGGCAATACAAAAGGTTTTGGTCATTCCATAGAT
>JAICXY010000151.1 GCA_025934495.1 Candidatus Nitrosocosmicus sp. | reverse complement strand
TATAATAATAAAGAAAAAAATATAGTTTTTGAAACTAAAGTTGTTTGTTTGTTTGTTCTTTGACTGATTAAAAAAGATTATTTTGTACTGTTGGTTGATGCAGATGATGCGTTACCAGCTGATGCTGATGTACTGTTGGTTGATGAGCTATTACCCATGCTCATACCGCTCATATTACCTGCTGCTGGAGCACTAGTAGTATTTCCTTGTGCGAACACTGGAGCTGCTATTGCTACAATCAATGATACTGCTGCTACGATAGATACGATAGCAATTAAATTTAATTTAGACATGCATAGATAGTTAATTTTCCTCCTATATAATATTATTGGTAAAAAATCAATAACTTGTATATCAATTACATATAAATACGGATAAAAAAATTAAAAATTCTCTTGCAATTGTTTAATAGTTATTATGGATCCTCAACAAATTTGATTTATTCTTATTTATCAATGGGATTATTTTTTCAGTTATAATTTGATGAAAGTTACTGGCCTCAGGATCAAAAGACAGCAACAAAACGTATGACAAAGTACTGTTTTCATCGGTTATAGGAATAGTAGCTCTTCTCAATTTTTCAAAGTTGGAGCTTGCATATTGAATTTTACCAAGCATATATTCCCACCGCAATCTTGTAAATTGCCTTGTAGCAGCAGTAATTGCATATTGGGCTCTTTCTTCAGATGATAATAAAGGAGTTAGTCCTGGCCTCTCTGCTATAGATTTTAGTTTCCCATCTTCATCTGTAATTCCTGCAAAACGAATTGCATTATCTAAACTTATTACATCATTACATAATATGTTAAAGAAATTTTCTATTTCTTTGTCTTTACTCATTTTTATATTCCAAATGTATACAGATTTAATTTATTAATATATTCATATCAAAAAAAATAATAGGATTTGTTTTTTATTGATTTGGAATAAGAGAATCACATATGGATTTATCCAATATTTTATAACAAGAATTTAAAAAATCATTAAAATTTTGATTTGGAGTAAGAGGAGGCGAGTTAGGTAGTGGATTTTGATTTAATAAATTATTATTATTATTTAATGTTAATGGATTTGCGGTAAAATTAGTCAAAGTAAGACTCTTTGTTAATTGTTTACCATCTCTAATAACTGTTATTGCTACAGTATCACCTACTTTTTTTGTTGAAAGATATTTTTTGATATCTTGTTGATTTTTTACATCCCTATTATCAATTTTGATAATAATATCTCCCCCTAGTGGTATTTGTTTTCCATTAATTTCTGAAATAATATAACCGCCTCTAAGATTAGCTTTTGATGCAGGACTTTGATCTAGTACCCCCGTTATTAAAAATCCATTAGTTTGGGTAATATTCATTAATGAGGCAAGGTCGGGATTTAAGTCAAGTCCTATTACACCTAAGGTAGGAGTAGATGAAGCATTAGAAGTAGAATTGATTTCTGGTCGTGCCGCCAAAGTAACAGGAATTACTTTTGTTTCATTTCCTTCTCTCCATACTGTAAGAAAAACTTTATCTCCCACTTTTTTGGAATTTTCCAAATAAGATAGTATATCATTTACTTTTCGTACATTATTATTATCAATTTTTATGATTACATCGCCCCCTAGTTGTACTGGAACGCCATCTATGTGGTAGGTAGTATTACCCCCTCTAACACCAGCTAAAAATGCAGGACCATTTTTTGTAACATTAACAACAAGATAGCCTGTAGATTTTGAGAGGTTCATTAGTTTTGCGATTTGAGGTGTAACATCGAATCCACTTACACCAAGGTATGGATGCTTGTAGGTTCCGCCATTTACTAAAGTAGGGATTATTTTAATTAAAAAGTTAGAGGGTATTGCAAAACCTATTCCAGCATATACACCTGTATCAGAATAAATTGCAGTATTTATTCCAATTACTTGGCCTTTCATATTTAATAATGGACCACCAGAATTTCCAGGATTTATTGCGGCATCAGTCTGAATAATATTAGGAATTGAAAATGTTTGGCTAGGAACTATACTAGTATACGGATTGTTAAATGGCAATGAAGGTGGAGATGAAGGTGGAGATGAAGGTGGATTAATTTGATCAGTTCCTCCAGATGGCATTAATCTATCGAGACCACTAATAATACCCTCAGTTAAGGTGCCAGATAAACCAAAAGGATTGCCAACTGCAACTACTCTGTCACCTACTCTTAAAGAAGAAGAATTTGCAAGTTCTAAAGGAACTAGTTTAGATAAAGCATCTGAATGTTCATTCAAATTTAAAAGTTTTACAACTGCCAAATCTGAATATGGATCAACACCTTTTATTTCGGCTTCGTAGGAAACACCGTCCAAAAATGTAACCACAATTGTATTATTTTTTGCCCCTGCTACAACATGATAGTTTGTAACGATATCCCCATTGTGATCATAAACAAAACCAGAACCTAATCTTGAAACGCCAATACCGTTTTGATCCTGAATATTTTCAGAATCAGTTATCTGTACTACAGACTTTTCAACATGATTGAATAAATCGGGCAATGAATTTGAATAATCTTTAGTGGTACCTATAGAACTCTCGTTAGAGTTCTTTAATGGTAAACTCAAATTCTTGTAGGAAGCATTAGAATTAGCAGTCAAAGAGGACAGGTTTGCTTTCTGCCCTTCGATTCCTTTGTAAAAGTAAACGCTATGTATTATTAAAAAAGTAATTGTAAAATACAAAAACAATCTAAAAATAGTTCCTTGATAAATTTTTTTATTTCTCAAAGAATCTTTTTCCTTGTTCATTATTTTATGGTATACTTTTAGTTAATTTAAATATTACATTTTGCTACTAAATTATCATGTATTATTTATTAAGTTGAAGAAAGCATTTACAGTATTTTCTTGTCGTTTCGATTGTATAGAACCAGGTCGTAATGATCTTATTTTTTTTATTGCAACTTCTGCATTCAATCCATCTTTTTTGATCAAATAGGCGGCTAACAGAGTTCCAGTTCTGCCTTTACCTGCAGCACAATGAACTACAACAGGTTTATTTATATTAATTTGAGTATCAATATAATCAACTACTTTATAAAGTTCATTAACTGACGGAGCATCATAGTCATCAGTTTTTAAGAAATAACAGTCTAGGATCAAATCTAAAGAGTAAATCTTCTGGATCCATGCATCAGGTAATGGTATTTCCCTCACTGTAACAATAGTTTTAACTCCATTTTTAATAAGCCATAATAGATGATCGTAGGAGGATGGCAATCCGCTTCCCGCTAGTTTATTAGGAATAATCCAACTAAAATTAGTAGGTCTATCAATAAATCTCCCATGAAATTTTCTATAAAATTCTCCAATTTTAGTCATTATTACACTTTTAATTACAATATCTTATAATTAAAAAATTCTCTGTATGTTCTATAACTTCAGGAAGAACTTGTAAAAAGGATCGGATAAAGTAGTTCATATTTAATAGATTAAACACATTAAGAAATAAACTGCAAAGTCATATACAAAGATAAATAATCAATGGAATAAGTATATTTGTAATGGCAGTATGATTTATTTCAAATATTATACAAGAATGCAGAGAGCACTCCCTATACAAATGAAGTTGTTACAGAATATCAACTACAATTGGCTTTCATTGTTTGTTCATAGAATAGCAAATACCAAGGCCTATAGACAAGAATAAAAGAAAGATTTTATTCGGTCAAGAATCAGATTATGATTAACAAGCATGGTCACATCTTTTACAATATACACATAAGAAAGGAAAAAGACATAATCATATATTATCATATATGATAAGAATCGTCCTATCGCCCCAAAACAAGTTGTTACTGTAGCTGATCTATTATACCCAGGTATAAAAAAGATTATCTAGATTAACTATCGATCGGCGCCACAATGTAAAAAAGAAAAGAAACCAAAATGAATTATCATAATATGAAGAAGAAGAAGAAGAAAAGAGTATAACTATTTTAATTCCAGCAAAAATAATATAATGATATAGCATACAATCATTTAGAGGATAAAAAATACAAAATAATGTATGATATATTTAGAAATAGGTTAAGAGAATATAACAAGGTATCAAATACGGTATCAGGTTGATAAACTAAAGTATAATAAATTAATTTTAGATAATCCATTAGCATTCATATTAAATAGCCAAATTATTTATATTTATGCAAGAAATCTAATAATGTCACATCATAATAAAGTATACACATTATCTATTAAAATATTACTTTTTGTACTTTGTAAGTCTATTTGTAAAAGCAGATATAGTTATATCATAATAGTACATCAAACAATAAATATATTTATTGTAACAATATTTCTTCTAATATTTTTCTACTATCTTTAAATAAATTACAGTAGTTATCGTCATCGTTTTTAATAAGAGAACTGTTTAAAAGTGTAAAAGCAGTTAATGATATTAAAAAGTATTACTCTATCTCCAATTATTAGTATCGTATATTTTATTTTAAAAAAAATGAAATAGAAAATCATGGGGTAACTAATTGATCGAATTTATTTAGAAATAGTTCTAAATTTTCTCGTGGAATTAATGCACCACATGCTTTATCATGCCCTCCACCACTTCCATTTAAATTAGAAGTCAAATCATTAACTAATTTTCCTAAATGAAATGTACAGTCCTTAGAACCACGTATAGATAAAGCATAAGAATCAATATTTTCTTTCAATTTAAATGCTATACCCACTTGCTTCCCGGATAAACCCAATACAAAATTTACGATCATACTTGAGGCTAACTCAAGATCATGCTGAAGATAAGCGATATTGTTTAATTTTATTATTTTTGTCTCTATAATATTGAGAGCATTTGAAATTTTATCGGAAAATTGTTTAACCAAATCAAAACCATTTTTAAGCTCATGAGGTAGTTTAAAGACCGATATTGATGTACAAACATATTTTAAAAAATCAATATTTCTTTGAGAAGACGATATCATATAAGAAAGAAAACAAGATTCTAACATCAAAAAAGTTCTATCATATTTGCTGACTAAAATACTTGCCATGGGTTTATCTTCCATATAGTCAGTTAATGCTGCTGCTGACGCATAAAAAGAAAATTTACTACTTAGCTTATTCTCACATAAATAATATATCTGCACAGATGTACATTCTTCAATGCTATGAATTAATTTAACACCTATTGTCAATAATTTGTTTTTGATAGGATCTTCTAAATAATGATGATCTATGTAAATTATTTGTATATTATTTGAAATTAAAATTTGTAATTTTTCAACAAAAATATCTTGATTTTTTTTATTTAGTCCTAAATCACAAATAAAAACCCTTGAGAAATTTTTATTTTTACTACAAATAGATATAACAATATCTAGTATATTTAATAAACTTGGATAATCAGCCAAAAAAATGTTTTTTACTTTTAAAGCATTTTGTATTAATGCTGCTGATACTAGTCCATCAACATCTTCTTTATGAGATATGCAAATACTTTTCAATATAACCAAATCTTAAGAATTGTTTGTTATTTAGATGTTTTTTAATTTTATAAAATTTAATGGACGGCATATATGGTAAAGATAAACTGCATATAGTATCAACTATAAATAATCGTTGTATTTTTTAGTAAAGTTAATGACATATCAGCCATACTAGATAGGTCAGCTTGGCGATTTTTCTTTCTACAATTGTTATATAATTCATGCTAATATAAACTTGACAAGTAAACAATCTGTTTTATCTTTACAAATCCATGGCTAAAACAATATATATCAAGTAACAGTTAACATAAGGCTACGCTTTTGTAAAACATTTATAATCACTCTTGCAATGATTTATATAGATATATTCTTCCATTTCCCAATATCGCATTTTTTTAATCGTTGCGATCAAGATATTACTAGAGCAAAATAATAAAATTAGGTTAAATGAAAATATAGTCTATACTTTGCTGAACTATTAAAAAGCTCTTGTATATTACAAAACTTTATAAAAAATATATAAAAAGAAATAGAAATAACAAAAAATATTATAGAATAACACGAATCAAACCACTAAATAATAATAGAATATCATATACTAACTATAGAATCATAATTTCAATGATTTATAACAACATTAATATACTTTTATCTAAAACATATAAGTTTAAACAAAATAAATTTCATAGAAATAAGCAATACAAATTATTCAAAACAAATAAAATATATTTTATTTGAAATCAATATTGAAAAAATATTGTAAATATTAATTTTTTAATCTCTATATAGAAAAAGAAAGGTAATAACAAATTCTTTACGCACAAAATAACAATCAATTCTTTTGAATTTATAATTAGTAAGAAAAAATGTAATAATCATCTGTTGATCAAGTTAATCGGATAAAGTAATAGTAATAGTAATAGTAAAATAATACGCATAACG
>JAICXY010000093.1 GCA_025934495.1 Candidatus Nitrosocosmicus sp. | reverse complement strand
TGCAAAGGCATTGTCTGCGCTGGATACGATTGTACCTGCTACCATTATTGCTGAAAGTGCTACTACTACTAAAGCTATTGATGCTTGTTTTTTAGTTATAGTTGTCATATAGTACCTGTTTTTACAAAATAAAATATATTTGTAGTATTACACTTTCTAGTATAAAATTATCATGTTTATTTATACTACAATTTAATCGTGAAAAGCTTATAGAATATTATTTTATAATTAAATACTTTAAGAGATTATCTACTAATGATTTAGAATTATTAATCGTGGTATTGGATCAAATGGTTATTTGGTAATTCTTGGGATATATACCGAATTAATTTGATACATTTTAAATAAGGTGTGAAAGTCCACCTTATACACTAGGTCAATACAATGTGAATAATAAAAGATATATAATTACTATATCTTCAGATCCGTTCTCTTTGACCTTGATCAGAAGAGTATCGTCTACAAAGATATACAAAAGATTGAATATTGAATATGATTAGAAAATGTTTACCAATTCCTCAAAAGGTATACAACAAAATAAAGAGGCTAAAAACTCTAGGATGAAGAGAAATATTTTCCAGGCTTTCTGTCTTTTACCGATTGTACAGAACAGCAGATACTAAGACCTATCGATAATAAAAGAAAGAAGAATTTCTATTCGAGTAAGAAGAAAAGACATAAGACATACTGTAAATACCCAATGGATGGTTAATATCCATGGTTTTATTATCCATAAATTAAGATATAAGAAGGAAGAAAACATGATCATGATATTTATAAAAAGAATCATTCTATCACTCCAAACAAGTTCTAAATGTATTTGACCAATTAATAAAAGGAATCTATACGAAACTGAAACTATGATTATTTATAAAAGATTCATCATAATTATCTCTATTTTATTTGCTTTCTCTCCCAAGACTATCTTTTATTTCAATCTTATCTGTATCAACCATAAAACTTGATTCCTTTTTTACGTGAGTTTTTGTTAATATAGTATAGTCTAATAATATCTTGTCTTATCGAATCATCGATTCAAAAACCTGGATAGATTATAGATGTCCATATCGGTACAATATTCAAAAGGAGAGGTTTAAAACCCCCGTTCCGTTATTCAAATAATTCTATAATTAGGTCAGGAAATACTTGATGATGAACATAAATAATCAATATATACAAGAGATACAAAACTGGAATTAATTTCCCTTAATATATCGATATTGGATTTCGAATATAAGGAAGGGCGTAGGGAAGAACGTAAGATAGGTTTACTTACGTATTTAATGAATCAGAAAAAACACTAAAGCATAGTATCGTCAAGTTTTTTATTGTTTAACAATAATAATTCTAAAACTTAACATTGTGAAAATAATTTCATTTAATTTTTGTCATAAAGTTCACTCGGTTCTTATTTGTGTATGTTTTAGAACCAAGTTTAGTAATAATAAAATATAACAATTACTAATATTGTATGATTTTATTAAAGGTAATGATATCGGATTTAAAAATAATCACGTGTTTCAAATTAGCCTCATTTTCATCTAGATCATATAGACAAGTCAAACAATAAAGATAAGAATTTAAGCACAGAACGGATCAATAATCATGGAAAAATTATCTACTCCTGAAGATGTTGATAGATCCATTCACAGTGTTGAAACTTACATACTGGAGAGAATTTTTGCCGACCGTAAATCCGAAGATTCTACAACGGATATTAGCGATTTAATGGAATCGATAGACACCAAAATGTCGCCATTATTTGATCAAGCTATAGAAGACTTGATATCTCAAGACCTTATTCAATCCTCAGATGGCGAAAACTATCAAATTACTTTTGATGGAATTAATGAACTAGAAAATAGAAAAAAAGAAGCAATACCCCTATAAGATATATTTAGAGCCTAATTTAAAACTAACTCTATAGATGATGATACTGAACGATAGTTACATCCATCCTAAATAATTTTCATTTTTCTTTTCATATATAATAAACAGTTTACAAGAAGAAAGTATCCATGTTTTTACATAGCTGTTAACAGAACGTAGTAAATTAATATTGGTTTATTTTTCTTTAAATAACTTGTTTTACAATAAGGTGTATAGAAGAATTTATAATAATATATATATAGTAATTAATACTGCATAATTATACAATGAATAAACAATTAGTTTTCAGTGTAATCGCAGTTGTATTTGCAACAGCGTTAATCGCAAGTTTAGTAGTTGACAATGCAAGTGCAAGAAGCAACAGACAAAGCATTTCACAACACATTCACCAACACCAAAGCTCATCAATTACAACAAGCGGTGCAGGCTCTTCAGTAACAAACTCTGGAAACAATGCAGCAACAGCTACCAACACAAACAATGGTGGCAACGCAGCAGCCTTCTAAAAAACTGCAAAAACAGCTACAATAAATAAAACAATAAACAAAATCCAATATATTTTTCCATTTATTTAACAAATGATATTTTAGAGCAGAGTTGTATCAATCTATTGCTTTTGTGGATTGGTAAGCAATGAATCATACATACAAGTTGCTTTTGTGGTGAATCTGATCTTGGCGACCTTTTGGTTACATTGCCCGATTTCGATATTCTAAACGCATGTATCTTCTATGAAAGTATCTTTCATATACACTGATCGACGGGCTCATCAGATAAGCACCACGATGAATTTGGATAAGGTGTTTGTGCCTTGTCTATCGAGGAAGCTGGTCTGTCGCTCTAGATCGGTTACTATCTGCTCATTACACCTGGGCTTTTAACCAATTCGAAGGCATAATACAGGCAAAAGCTCAGTGGCTCCTTGGATGATGGAAGCTTGGAAGCATTCCTACCTGGGACAAGCTTTTCCATTGTTATTAATATAATACGCCTCCGCTTGAAAGTTAAACTAATACATTCCAGATTCTAATAACTGACACAAGAGACATATATCCTAAGAGAATTTTTTTTAATATACTATATATTCCATCAATCGGTTATAAGGTTTCTAAAACAATGTTTTTTGATTATCCAAATATTGATAGGACCGCAAATTTAAGCAGCAATAGCAATGAGATGTATTTCTAGTGGTAACATAAATTGATTCGATGTTTTTATTTTCAATTATTTCAATAATTATTTTTAATATTTCATCAGTCAAGATAAATAAGTTATCCCAACCTGCAAAAGTTATTTGTATATCTTTTTTAAATTGATAAGTTTTTTCCCCTATTTCTAAATCAAATTCATCATTTAGAATTTTAATATAGCCGTTATTATGCAAAGAATTTCTTATCAGATATGGCGAATATAGAATGTTAAATTTCTGGAAACTTCCTTCAAATAATAGTTTTGTAATTGTTTTTATGTTATTTTTGTATGGTATTTCTGGTTTTCTTCCTAATGCTAAAAGAATTTGATTTATAAAATCTTCTATCAAAAACATTATTGCTGTAACAAAACTTTGTCTATTGATATTGTCTATTTGTAATAGGATTTGTGCTCTTGAAGAATCTTGTAATTTACTAAATCTTTTTTGTATAATTAAATCAGGATTATGGTTAGAAAAGTTTTCTAATTGAACTAAAATCCATAATACAATTTCACAAAAAGTTCCAAAAAAAGCACATCTGTAGTCTTGGTTACTATATCTTTTATCATATAATTCAAATTTTTTCCATGACCATTCAGAAAGTAAGTCATATAATGGAATCGCATTCCTTGTGATTTTTTCTAAATGAATATAATCCATTAAAATATCGTTTTTAAATATTATTTGTATTTATTTCCTCTTCATTTGAATTGTTATCTATATCTATCTAGGTAATAATGATAAGCATAATAACACGCAGTGGAAGAAGCAACTGGTTTCAAGGAATCATACTTATTGCTTTGTATGTCGCAATTGCAATTGGGTTTTTCTTTATAAAATAAAGTTATGTAAAAACGCTGTTTGATTTAGGTTTATATGTAAAATTACACATATCATTTACCTTTAACATAGAAGAAAGGTTATTCATTCTAGGTCTTGCTTCCATTGTCAAGACCTAGAGTAAAAACGATATGAATAACTACAATCTCTTTATAAGGCATTTTAGTTAAAAATGGTTTTCCAAATTCACGTATTTATTACAATATAAAATCTGCAGAGTAAGAAATAGATGCTTTTAAAAATGAATTAAAGAATCGATAGAAAATGCTCCTGCACCTAAAGCAAATAATGCTATTGAAATAATAATATAGGTTATATCTAATTCATATGAAGTGCCTTGAGGAGAAATATATACTGCCTTCATCTTTTTTCTCTTCATAAATACAATTGAAATCATATAAATTGCAAAAAATAATGCTACTACTGGGATAATTAGACCAATAATCAAAATGATTCCTCCAAAAAATTCCAATATTGATGATATATATGTAACTTTAATCGGAATTCCAAGTGCTTGATTCATTTGTTGAGCAGTTTGTTTGAATGCTTTAATCTTTGGATATCCATGAATAACCATATTTATACCCATCCAAACTCTAACAATCAGGGCAACGTAGGGGATTAAAACAAGCGACGCTTCAGATAAAGATACCATCTATAATTTATTGTGCAACCAAGTTTATTAATTTGATGAAGCATGTAAAATTTGTTTTCAAGTTGTCTTTATTTTAGACTAGTTGTCTCTGTGTTATTTCCTGGTTGTTGGTTATTTTATCAATAGGAGACTCGATCTCCTTTTATATCAATATCATCAAAATTATTCAAAGAATCATATAAATCAAAAATTTTTTCTTTTTGTCTGATTATTATTTTTCAGTAGATTTGGTGTTTCAATAGAAAATAATTTACCTTTTAAAGCTGTAGTTAAATTAGTATAATTATTGAGTAAAGGAGAAGGAGAAGGAGAAGGAGAGGAGAAAGGTTTTGTTAAAGTTGCAGAGATAAACGAAATAAAACCCTCACATATGAAAGAGGTGGATGTCGATGACCAGAAAATCTTGATAGCTAATGTAAATGGAGAATATTATGCAATAGGCAGTATATGCACTCATGAAGGAGGTCCGTTAGCAGATGGTACACTTCAGGATTATGAAGTGGAATGTCCGTGGCATGGCTCTAAATTTGATGTAAGAACCGGCAAGGTAACAAACCCGCCAGCTGATGAACCTGAACCATCATATGAAATAAAAGTTGAAGGGAATCAAATATTAATTAAAAGAAAGCAAGGTGTTAAAAAAACATCAGAGATTGAACTAACTTTTTTAGAAAAAATAACAGTTGATGGTACAGATGTAATGTCGTTTAAATTTAATAAAGAAAATAGAAAAGAAGATGGGAATGTCGACAGAGATTCTCAAATATTATCCTCATTAGATTACAAGGCAGGCCAGTTTGCCTTTTTTGATATAGGTGGTGTTTATAATGACCCAAAAGGTCCCATCAGACATTTTACAATTTCATCATCACCAACAGAAGATTTTATAATGTTAAGTACTAGAATCAGAGATTCACCTTATAAAAAGAGATTAGCTTCTTTAGAAAAAGGAACAAAGGTCAAAGTTCGAGGTCCTGAAGGACAGTTTGTATTACCTAAAGAGACCGATTATTCAAATACTATTATCTTTCTTTCTGGAGGTATTGGTGTTACTCCATTTAGGAGCATGATTAAATATGCAACAGATAAACAATTGCCCTTAAAAATAATAATGTTTGATTCTAATAAAAACAAAGATAATGTTTTATTTAAAAAAGAGTTTGATGAATGGACAAATACAAATAAGAATATAAAGATTGTTTATACTATTACAGAAGAAGACAATCCAAATGAACAATCATCATCACCAACATCTATGAACATTTGGAAAGGCGAATATGGTAGAATAAATAAGGAGATGATTTCAAAATATATTGATGATTCTATATTAAAAGATTCTATTTTTTATATATGTGGGCCACCTGGTATGTTAAAAGCTATGAAATCTTTAATCCAAGAAGAATTGGAAATCCCGAAGGAAAGAATAATTACTGAAGAGTTTACAGGGTATTGATTAATTTTATAATTAAGTTTTATTTCAATTCTCTAAATTTAAACGAATCAATTTCTATTATAAATGCAATATATTAGTGATTTTAAAAAATATCATAAAATCACAAGTTAATTTTCTTCTTTCCATTTTTTCTATATTCTAAAATATATTTTGAATCATTTTACTATCAAAGGTGTTTGGCAAATATCATCCATCATGAAAACAATTAACAACAATACAGCATAACAAATCTTTATTTCATTTTATATCTTAAGAATTGTCAATGACAAAAAAGAAATTTAGTTAATTTTATAACAATCTCTTGGAATGATAATAATATGCAATTAACATGTGCTGATTGCGGCTGTGCTCCATCAGAATGTATGAATTCTAATTCTGCAAAAGAATGTCCAAATTGTACATCAAACTTATGTTGTTGCTGGTTTACAATAAATAAAAGTTAAAAAAGAATTTATGTAGAATTATTGCCTTTATATAACCAAACATGTTATTTTCGCTATCTAAAAATATAACAAAGCCCATAGATGGAATCTCTTTTGGCATAATTATTTTACCATCGGATTGCTTTATTTTAAAAGAATATTCTTCTAGGGATAGAACAGTAATGTGTTTTGTAACTGCATATTGTAGGATTTTACGTTTCTTCATTCTTTCCACCTAAACCAGGATTTCCTTTATAGTCTTCGGTTTGGAACACAGGTTTTCCTGAATTAATCTATTTTTGTATTTCCCATCCAAATATTTTTTACAGGATTCCAGTACCCCGTTTACATCTTCTGCTGGGACCTCTAAATAGTGTACTATTGATATGTTCTGAGATTTTACCAGTTTTATTAATAATCCTTTTATTGGCTTTTGAAAAAGAATAAAGGAAATAATGATGATCTATATTTCTTTGTGTTATATAATAACCTAAATAAGTTATTAATTAATCTAGAATAACAATATGAACAAATTAAACAGCTCAATATTATCTGTTTTTGTAGTCTTTGTCCTTGTCTTTGGCGTCTTTTCAGTCAAAGAGAACCTTTATTGACAAACTACAACAACATCACCACAAACAACAAACACATCTTCCAATAATATGACTTCCATGAATATGGCAAGTGGAGCCCATGGAACTACCGTAACAAGAGATTCTGTAACTTTACTGTTGGACGGCAAAACTTTACCCAAAGACCAATTTATAGAGCTATATGATTCCACTCCGTCTAAAATAGTGACTGGACACTTTGTTGCCAAAGTACCATGCAACTCCAAAGGTCATTCTGAAGTTGATATTTTAACAGGCGAAGCTCCTAATCTTAAATCAACTAATGCAGAGTTTGTATCTCCACTATCAACACCAGGCAAACTCTGTTTATACCATGTTGATTTAATGCCAGATGGTAAAAACACTATAACAGATGTTGCAATAAAAAATAACTCTACAAAAGATATTGTTTTTCCACCAACTAGCTCAGTTTCAGTAAGGGTTAACTCAATAGCTCCGCTAACTCCAAGCCAAGGCTGATAACAACTAATCTATTTCCTTTTTTTGTATATATTATAAAAACAAAATTTTAGCTATTTTAAAATTTTCGCTGACAGATATCATTTTTTAATTCAAATGTTTTTTAGATTAAAATTAGTGAATAGTTAAAATCGTATTTTGTTATCGTGTTTTGTTTAATCCTATTCCACTAATTAATGTCCCAAACATTTCATTTGAGCTTGAAAAATGTCCATTGGTTTTCTCAACATTAATAGTCAAACCCAATACTTTTTTACCCATAAGGTGGACGGTCATTGGTACTTGTTTAAATTCTAAGCCAGCATTCGAATGTATGTCTGCTATTCCTGTTACTATAATATCATTGCCAGCAAAAATAACATTAGTTGAATTAAAATTATTTATTTGGTGACTGTGAGACAAACTTCCATCAGGTTTTATCATTGTGAAATTTGCATTAAAAATAGCAGTCATATTGTTTGGTTTTTCAGAAGTATTGCTGTTGTGAGATATGTTTTCATTATTATTAGCCGCAGTAGAGTTTTTAATAAGTAAATCCCAAAGTCCGCCTTGAATCCATGTTACTATACCATCTTTAATTTGATTATTTGCAAAGTGCCCTGATGCATGTGCTATGACCGTATTATTTTGATTAATTTTATTGTTTAAAGTATTATTATTGCTATGTATCAAAGGATGCTGCTGTGCAAACGATTCTTGGTATAAATCAATATTAAATAATGTTCCTTTTAATGTATCTTTAAGTATAATTGATGGAAAAGTGGATAGTATTATCGAAAGAATTCCAAAAGAGATGATTAGTGTGATATCTTTACAATTGAAATAAAAGATATTTTTCATCAGTTGACTTAATCCTAACAGTCATATAACAATTACTTGGAAATTTTATTGACAGAAATTTTAATCCGATTGAATTTGATTGTAAAAAATATTTAAATTTTAACTGATGTTGTTTTGATTTTTATTTTTATAGTCTAAAGGTTTTTTTGTGATTCTTGAAGGTGCATCGTTGCTCCGCTGGTGTCACCTGATTGCAGTGCGCTAATAGCTGCATCCAAATGCATCTTTGCTGCACCAGTTAAGGTTTTAGCTGCTTTATTCATATGCATGAGGGCACCATTTTTATCTCTTGATTGCAAAGCTTTCATAGCCGCGTCCAAGTGAACATTTCCTTGGCTTCCGCTTCCTCCATTAGCACTGGCGGTTGAGTTAGATGTCGAAAATATCATTTTGCTACTACCGGTTAGATTTGTACTATTTTGTCCAAAGGCAAAAGGGTTGATGCCTATGACCATGGCAGCAATTACCGAAGCTATAACTAAAGAACAAATGTTGGTTTTAATCTTCATTAATTGGTTTTTTATAATGTAATATAACAATATAATGATACCAATATGAATGAGAAAATTATGATTTGAAATAGTATTATATCACAAAAAGATGAAAATAATTAGGTCATACAACCTCTAATATAAAATCTACAGTAATTGTTTTATTTTCATGTCGAAACTGTCCCCAAAACTTTGTATAAGTCTGGAAGTGGAAAGTTGGCTTTAAACTGTGTATCTAGGCCGCCTTTCCAATTTGCGGCAACTTCTTCGGCTGGATGCACATGTAAAAACTCTTGGGCATTACTGCTTATAATCACACTATGACCTCCAGCTCCCATTAAAGGCTGTAAATCTGTTATCGGATTACCTTTGATATTTGCTAGACTAAATGTAATATCAACATCATCATTTGCTTTAATTTCTTTTGGAACTTTTAAAGTAATTTGATATTTTCCATCTACGGTTTTGGTATATTGCCTATTGTTTTTTATTGATATTGACTTGTGAATGGGATTTCCAGACACATTAAATTTAAATGCAGCAAGTGTTTGGATTCCACCTTTTGGTTTAAATTCTATCCAAATTTTATATTTTCCTGATTCAGGAAATGTGTGATTAATGAAAAACATGCCACGGTATTTATCAAACGCCGGATGAATATGTTCAAAATAAGAAAGGTCTTCTTCGCCTATAACTATGAGATGCATTAGTTTATCATGTATAGTTTCAAAACTCTGTATGATATTGCCCGTCTTTTGTTCTGTTATGTTGATTTTAAGTGTAGTTGTTTTTTCAGCAATTGGAATTTGAGGTACGAATTTTAGATTGACATTATATACAAAGTTTTGATTGTGTTGTTGTTGATGATGCTTGTGCTGATTGTTGTTGTTAGGTATTTGATTAAGTTCCTGTATAATGTGGTGAATGTTATGTTCATTGGATTTATTGATATCTGTAACAATTGTTTCATATTTTAATTTGTTCATATGTTTAAATGAACATGGGGAAATATAACAACCGGGCTTTACAATTGTAAAGATTGATACTTTATGATAACATTGTATTGTTGAATATTTATTCCGTCGGCATATTTAACACATATTTTGTAATATTAGTATTCCAATGACTCAAATTGATAAAGCATATTTTAAGGTACTTGGCTTGTATTGTATTACTTGTAAACCAATAGTAGAAAAGCAGTTAAAAGATGAGATAGCAATAAAAAAAATTGATGTAAACTATATGACTGATAGCGTGGTTGTGGAATTTGACTCTAATTTAATCACAAAAGAAGAAATAAAAAATAAATTAGAAAAATCAGGATATAAATTCATTAGAATAGCTCACTAAAATTTATTTATTTTTTACTGCAATTAACGATAACGACGTTCTGATTCATCTATAGGATAATCATTGGCACTCATATCTCTAATACGCATAAGACCATTATCATCAAATTCCCAATGTTCATTACCATGAGTTCTCATCCATTGTATAGGATTATCGGCATCTCTCCACTCATATTCAAATCTTACAGATATACGATTCCCAGTATAACACCAAAGCTCTTTCATTAATTTATATTCTAACTCTTTTGTCCACTTTCTTTTTAGAAATTCTATAATTGAGTCTCTTCCAGAAAAAAACTCTATACGATTACGCCATTTTGAATCTACAGTATATGCTTGTGCTACAAGTTCAGGATTGCATGTATTCCAAGCATCCTGAGCAGATTTTACTTTAGATTTAGCTGAATCTTCAGTAAAAGGGGGTTTTATATCAGTCGGTTTTATCAATATAATATATATCTAATAAGTTTATAATAATATTATTACTATAAGATTTTACTATTGAAAACCTTACACTACATATACATTTCAATTAATACCGTATCATAGTCTTTATACAGTCATCGGTAGGAGAACCTTTATCTATTATGAGCCTTTTATTTTTTGCCAGCCTCATCCAATCCTATTCTACTAATTAGCGTCCCACGCATTTCATTAGAGCTTGCAAAATGTCCATTGGTTTTCTCAACATTAATAGTCAAACCCAATACTTTTTTACCCTTAAGATGAACCATTAAAGGCACTTGTTTGAATTCAAGCCCAGCATTCGAATGAATATCTGCTACTCATGTTACCATAATGTCATTATCTGCAAAAATGATGTTATTTGATTTGAAGTCTTTTATAGTATGAGTATGAGATAAACTTCCATCTGGTTTTATCATTGTAAAATTTGCATTAAACATTGCTGACATATTTAGTTTTTCAGATGCATTATTGCTCTGATTTGCAGTCGTTTTATTATCTATCAAACTTTCGATTTGTAAATTCCAATATCCTCCTTGTATTCAAGTTACTGTCCCATTGTTGATTTGATTATTTGCAAAGTGTCCTGAATCTTGGACTATTGTATTTTCCTTTGAACCATTAATATTGGTATTGGCTTCGTGTGCAAAGACTTGATGAGAAAAATTAAAGTAAAAAGATGTTTCTTTTGATATCCTTGTTGATGGAGTAGGTATTAAGGTATTATAAATGAAATACCGATGAAAATAAATGTGGAAAATATTTTATCTTTATAAATAGAGGAAATGCATCTCATTAAATAATTTTTATTATAGGCATTCGTTTATCCATTGCTATTTCAATACTATTTCCTTCTTTGTTATGTTCTTTATTACTTGTCAGAATAAAGTTATTCTGAAAGAGATAGAAAAATTAATGGTTTCCAGGAACCGCTAGCCAGAATGGCGTATTTCCTGTATGTATTTGCTTGATTATTTCTAAACTTTTGGTATCTATAACAGCAATTTTATTGGCGGATGAAACATCTACAAATAAAAGTTTTCCATCAGCACTTGTTCGTATACCATGTGGACCTTTTCCTACGATTATCTGTTTTATCAGCTCAAGTTTTGGAACATCAATTACATTTACTTTGTCAGAGCCTATCCCAGATACATAAACTCTTTTGTCATCAGGAGAAACATCTATACCATGATGTCCTAAACTAACAGGAATTTTCTTTAATATTTGTAAAGAAGTTGTATTAATAACCGCAACATTACTTGAACCAGCATTAGCAACAAATAACAACTTACCATCACTTGTTATGTCAAGATTATGTGGCCCCTTACTATCTTCAATCTCCCCTACTTTCTGCAAGGTTTTGGTATCTATAATAACAACCTTGTCTCCTCCCTGAACAGTAACAAAAGCTTTGGCTCCATTAGGTGAAAAAACAATATTGTGGGGAACAGGCCCAACCTTTATCTCTTTTATAACCTTTAAATCTTTAAGAGAGATAATGCTTATTGAACCTGTTAACTCATTAGCAACAAATACATAGTTTTTGTCAGGTGATATTTTAACTCCTTTTGGAACTTCACCAACTTTTACTTTGCCTATCAATTTGTTATTGATGCCATTGAAGATAAAAGTTTGATTATCTCCACTGCTTGTTGCTGCAACAATTTTTCTATCTGTAGTTATGTCCACATAGGTCATATCTTTTCCTGCGGGTATTATTATATTTTTTTGCAGGTCAAATAGTGAATTATCTTTTCTTAATGTTGTATAGATATGGTCAGGTATTGTTATTTGTGATTGATTTTTTGCTGCTGTTGTTGTTGTTGGTGTTGGTGTTTGTGCAAAGGTGACATTGTCTATTGCAAGTAAGCAAGTCAAACATAAAGTTATTGTAGAAAAGATGATGAATAATGTTAAATTTTTATTTCTCATTCTTATTGATAAATAAAATCGTGCAAATATGTATTTCTTCCAATATGGTTCTATTTATTTAAAATTATTCGGCATTGGATGAAATTTCTAATCTACAAATGAAATTTGAATATAATTTGTGTTTATATGATAAATAACATCATATTTTAGATATAATACTTTGGTAAATAAAGGTCATGTAAATTCTAATGCAAAAGGAGAAGAGCAGAAAAAC
>JAICXY010000184.1 GCA_025934495.1 Candidatus Nitrosocosmicus sp. | reverse complement strand
GGTGCTTCTATAAGAGAGACCTAGAAAGTAAAGATATAGAGAATAAGCTATATCTTTTGGCTTGGTTCTTTGTCTTTGATATTTCAATATATGTTATAACAAGTTTTTAGCTATAGCTTTTTCTTAAGTTAACAGAGCCTAAAAAAGTACCTTTATGTTTACATAACTGTTAACTAGAACTTTGTTATGCGAGCAGGCATTCTCAAAGCAAGAAGTTGGTCAAGAATGAGTATGATATGATTCATCGAACAGCAATCTATTGAAAAGCATGTATACCTTTTATTAGGAACATTTTAGATTGATATTATCTAACATTTATAATTCCTTTCATATTGGGATGTAAACTACAAACAAATAGATATTCACCAGGTTTTAGATTTGCTGTATCAATTAATACAGTCTCATGAGGATGAATTATGCCTGTATCAAAATATTTTCCAATTAAAGGATTATTAGAAGAGTAATTATCAACGCTAGTAATAGTGTGATCGGTCCCGTCCTCATTTATAGCCAGCAAATTATCACCTTTAGTTATATTTGTTATATCCGGTTTGAAAGAAGGATTTCCTGAAAAACCCGCATTCTCTAAAATAATAATAGTTTTATTATCAATCGTCGAAGTATTTTTATCGCTTGTACCTTGATCATTAAAATAAGAATTATTCTCGTACGATGCGACAGTATTATTAGAAGTATTTTTTTGAGATACATCAAGAGGTAATTGGGGTGTAAATAGATTTTGAGTCATATTTTGTTGAATGTCCTCTAAATTATTTTCAGGAATAATTGATGTTATATACCCATTTATAGGTTGTTTAGCAAAATGTCTATTAATGATATCATCATCAAAGTATAGTATCATTTTTTTCCTGTTAGTGATATCTAATGTAATCGGAATATTTGTTAATTTTTGATGGTTTGTTGAAATATCTATTACGCCATTTATCGATAAAACATATTGTGATGATTGTGCGGTATTGCTGTAATTAGGTTTAAAATTAAATATTTTATAATACCTAGTAGATCCATCACTATTCCAGGTCATGTTTAAACTAAATATTGGTGAATTATTTTTTAAATACATACTCCAATTACCAGTTGCAATCCATGAATCAAATTTATCTTTTGGAATTGAAGAATTGACTATTCCATAAATAAAATTATTTTTTGTTGTTTGACTAGATATAATACCAATAGCATTGATTTTAAAATCGATATGACCATTTATCAAGAAAAATGCAAATATAAAATTTATTATTAACAAAATTCTATAACTATTGTAGATATTTATTGAAAAATCCATTAATTCTATTATTTTATTTTCATCATTGTGATATATTATGTTATTGAAAAGCTTTGATTTGGTGTTTGTTTTATACTATATTTTTATTTTTATTGAAAAACTTTGCCTTTGAAAATTTTTTTAGAACAAATATACTGTTCTATTGTTGCAAAAGATATACAAGCATTTACTTTATTTAAAGATATAAAAAGTGTGAATCAATCAAGTGGGCTTTTCACTTAACGATAAATCTATAGTTTGAAAATGACCATTCCATTTATGACATCAATAAACAGAACAGATTCAAAGTATATTGGTTATGGTGGTCTGTATCTTTAATTTTTAGATCTTTCTTTAAGAAAAATAGCTGATTATAGATTGCCATCTTGCCTTATCAAACTTAATCATGTTTCTATCTGGAACTGGATTTAGAAATAAAAAACAAATAAGGTATCTTCCACTTAAAGAAAGATTGAAGGATTTATCATTGACTAAACGCGGATTAGAATTGGTTCAGAATTAGTATGAATTTAGATTGCTATTGAATCAAATGGTATAGTCTTTCAACCAGCATATCAAAAGAGTAAAATATGTTTGTGGTGGTAGAGCTATTTATTCCGGAAATTGTGGATGAACATGGTAAACATCCAGTTTCAACAGAATTGGATGATGCTTGCTTGGTACCACTGCAAGCATGTAAATTCCTGAAACTAAAACATCAGATCATTCTTTTGTATATAAGAATGATAAAAGCAGGTATTGAAATAACTATGTAATACATTAAGGATAGAACCATAGAGTGTATTGATGATTATTTTCCTTGCAAAAAAAATGTAAAATATAGCATGTGATCAATTGGTTGGATTTATTGGCAGATTTTCATAATAATGGATTATGTCTTAAGTGAATAGAGCCGAGTTTTATTAATAGACAGTAAAACTATAACTTTTATATATCATACATTCATAGATATTGTAAGTTGTGCGCAATAATATAAAATATCAAAAGATCGTATTGGTCGGAATTGTAATTATGCTTTCTTTTTTATTATTCATAGTCCCTTTTTTAAATGATACATTAGCTAAATCAAAGAAAAAGACTCACTCACTTTCTGATGATCACGGCAAACATTCGAATCAAAAAACTGAATGCAAAGTAGGGATACAAACTGATAATTCATGTAATAACAATAATATAAATATCATCAACATTATAGAAGATAAAAATAATAAAACTATTTTTACTCAAGGGGAGCTAATAGCAAAAAATAATAGTGATGGACAAGAAATCAATAATAATACAAATAAAACTTTACCTGCGGAAGAGTCCAATAGTTCATCATCAGTTATAAATAATTTATCATCATCATCATCACCTGTATCTAATCATTGCGAACTGGTTCCAGGCCCTGATATGACTTTTACAAATGCTTGTTCAAATAAATAATTCCTACGTTACTATTTAAATTATCAAAATGCCATCTAATTTAGATATTTCCTTACTTTAAAATATATCGAATATTGGAAATAGATAAAGAAGAAAAAAACAAGAAAGATATATTGTGTAGCCTATGAATACATAGGCTTGGATATTTCCCTGATTAGCAGTAGATATTATTTTACCTTTTAGTTCATCCACCAGCTGTTTGACCAGCAGTGTTGCTTCCAGTGTTAGATTGTTGTTGATTGCTTGTATTGTTGCATGCTGGACCAGTAAGAGTTCCAGCAGTGCATGCTGCATTTTGTGCATTGGTCTGTGATTGG
>JAICXY010000033.1 GCA_025934495.1 Candidatus Nitrosocosmicus sp. | reverse complement strand
GGTGCTTCTATAAGAGAGACCTAGAAAGTAAAGATATAGAGAATAAGCTATATCTTTTGGCTTGGTTCTTTGTCTTTGATATTTCAATATATGTTATAACAAGTTTTTAGCTATAGCTTTTTCTTAAGTTAACAGAGCCTATAGAGATAAATAAATATTAATGGATAAATGTGGATTTCAGAATATCATAAAGAATAAATTTATGTTCTGTTGATTCTTACGGTGTTTAAATCAGTTGTTGGAAATTAGTGGGTAATTTTTATTATTAACAAGAATAGGAATAAGATGGGGAATAAATCGCATTATTTTATCTATTTTGGATGTACCAATAAATTTATCTGATTTCTTTCAACATACTTTGCATGTTCTTTAAGCAGTTGTAATAGGTATTATCTTTGAAATTTCCATCATACCTGCTATCAATGATAAAATAAATTTCTACAAATTTTTGTAAATTAAATTGATTATATTGTGCTCAAAATATTATGATTTTATTGAAATTGAGTGGAAATAGATATTTGAATAAACTAATTATTCTAGAAAAACCTTAAGTTAACAGAGCCGATTTTTATTTGTAGTTATTTTAATATTGGAATTTATACCCTTAAAAAATCTAATGATAGTAGAAACTTCTATTAATTGTCAGTATTAACATAAATACAGAGAAAGTATATTGGCCATGACACAGAATAATATTAATTTTAATATTAAAGGCATTACAACATTCAGATCGCTAAAACCAAAACTAATTGATAACATCACATTATTAAATAAGGATAATAGAAATAATGAAAATTTATCGATAAATCAATCCCAAATTAAATCAGGTAATACTGATGATGGTGAAGTAAATGGACAAGAAAACGATCAAGAACCAAGTTTTTGGATCGAAGGATATGGATGTTCTGCCAGTTTTTCTGATGTTGAGATGATCGCAGGTCAGTTAAAAAACAATGGTTTTAAAATTTCAAATAATCCAAACAAATCTTCTATCAATCTCATAGTAACGTGTTCTGTTAAAGATGTAACAGAACATAAAATGATTCACAGAATTAAAAGATTATCGGAAAACAATAAACCTCTAGTAATAGCAGGGTGTCTACCCTCGGCTGATTTGAAATTAGTTGAAAAAATAAGTCCCAATGCAAGCCTAATGGGTCCTAATTCCATCGATAAGACTATTGAAATTGTAAATTCCGCATTAAATGGTCAAAAGACAATATCCTTGCAAAATTCGGAATTGGAAAAGATAGATTTTCCAAAAATTAGAATTAATCCAATAATTAGCATAATCCAGATAGCTTCCGGATGTCTTAGTGAGTGTTCTTTTTGTCAAACAAAATTAGCAAAAGGTGATCTTCAAAGTTATAGAGTAGGAAGAATACTTAATCAAATTAGACAAGATGTCATAACAGGAGCAAAGGAGATATGGCTAACCTCCACAGACAATGGTTGTTATGGTCGAGATATTGGTACGAATTTGGCCGAATTATTAAAAAGATGCGTTGAAATAGAAGGCGATTTTAAAATAAGGGTTGGAATGATGAATCCAATGTATTTAAGAGATATGATACCCGATCTGTTAAATACCTATTTAAATAGTAACAAAATATTCAAATTTATTCACATTCCTGTCCAAAGCGGCAGTGAAATAGTTTTAAGAAAGATGAAAAGAGGGCACACCGCTAAAACATTCAAGGAAATAGTAAGACAATTTAGAGAAAATATGCCGGATATGACTATAGCTACAGACATAATAACAGGATTTCCAGATGAAACTGATGATGATTTCGAATTAACTTTAAAAATGATAACAGATCTAGAACCTGATATAATTAATTCATCAAAATTCAGTCCAAGACCTGGAACCACGGCATCAAAAATGAAAAGAATTAACCATGAACTATTGTTAAAAAGATCTGAAAGGCTACATAACATTATAAAACAAATCGCAAAAAAGCGAAATGCCCGATGGTTAAATTGGGAGGGAAATATCCTTATCGATGAAATAGAGAATGGATTATTAAAAGGGAAAAATCAATATTATAAATCAGTTATTATCAAAGAATTTAAAGAAAATTTATTAACGAATATAAAAGAAGATAATGATTCAAAAAGTAGTTTTACAAAATCTAATAAAAATATCTACCCAACGAGTTCAAACAATCATAAAAACAGGTTGACTTTGGGAAATACCATAAAGGTTAAGATAACCGGATATTCAAATCATATGTTGGAAGGAATCCAAATCACATAAAATTGATACGAACTCAATTATTTTAACTCTATAACATTTTTATCCATTGGCATGTTTCTTTTTATGGTTGTCAGATAACAATAAACAAAGACACGGTAGTAATAGTCTTCTAATTATTGGCATCGGAGAAACTGGAAGTAAAATTACTCTTGATGTGATTAAAGAAATTAATTCTGAATATTTGTTATTGAATACAAAAAAAAATTCAAAATACATTGCCAAAAATATAATAATTGATACAAAATCATGGATTAATCCTCCAATTTATAAAATAAGAGAAGCCTTTTTACAAGACTTGGATAATATTTATTCGATAATTAATAATTATACCAAAATAATAATAATTGGGAATCTCGCATCTAAATTAGGAATTGCTATTATTCCTCTATTGGCAAATATATTATATAAAAATGGTGAAAAAGAGATCTTTAGTTTTGTAATAATGCCATTTGGATTTGAAAAATGCAAAATTTTTCATTCGGGTGTATCATTATCTTTTGTTAGCACTTACTCTAATTCAACTATAATTGTAGATAATAATTCATTTCTTAAAAATAATCCTGAATTATCCTTTCTGGAATGCTTTAGAATAACCAACAACGCTATCAGGGATATCATCATATCATCTTATGGAAGAGGTTTTCCTGGTGATTTTAATATTATTGCGACTTGTAAAGAATCCGATAATATAGAAGAAGTATTTAGTAATTCTTTATCAATGTCCAATAATTCTGAAATAAAAACTGTAGAAAAAACTTTTATGTATATTTATCCTGCTAAAGAGAAAATAGATAAAATTGATAGTATAATAAAAACTGTTGAAAGAATCACAAATGAGTCGGATAATGAAATTAATATAATTTCCAATACGGATAAGCTAGCCAAAATACATTTGATGGTTAAAACAAATAATTCATTGTTTTCGTCATACGATCCTCTAAATCAGTTTATACCCATTAAAAACTTTCTCGATTTTGAGCCTGAAACAAACCAAGATATACAAGAAATATCATATTTAAGGAACATCGAAGCAAAAACAATTCAATAATGCATATATAATTTATCTTAAATTATTAAAAAATAAAGTGGTTTATTTGGTTTTTGTTTTTTGGTTACTGACATTCTCTTCATAAGGGGTAGATTTATCAGAAGCATTATCCTCATCCTCATCATCATTGCTTTCGGCCACAGTGTCAGATTTTATCTCTGTTTCTGCAGATGATGGCTCATTTAATATATCTTCATATAATGACACAATAACTTGATCATCTTCATCTTTTACGATTCTAACCCGAACTTTTCTGGGTGGATTGGTTTTTCCTTTTTCCCAAATATATCGATTTAATTCTTGATCAATTTTTATGTGTGTACTTTTCATGTGTTTGATTGCAAATTCTTTTATCATGTTTACTACCCTATCTGTTCTCTTATGCTTTGGAGTTAACCAAGCTTTGCTAAAATTTATTGTATATATCCTCGCTATTGTTTCTTCAACATTTGACATTTATTTTCTCTCCTTTTTTTATCATTAACCAACATTCACATCCGAGCGACGCCATGACCTTCTTTTAGGATTTGTTCTGACTTTTCGGTGAGTTCGAATAATGACCCAGGCTGGCACCGGTCTATTCTGTTTAACTTTTCGTAATAATCGAATTTTCCTTGATGTGTTTTTTCGGGCAGCCATAATAACTTGAATACAATATCACCTATTTTTAAGTGTTAACATCAATAATCAATTCTTATAAAAGTTAAATAGATTCAATAAATTTAAAATATCGAAAATAATAAATTCCAAATAAATTAATAAAAGATAGATAATGCAAATTTGCAAAACCTGTTACAAATTTTTCCAGACGATATATGACAATAAAAAAATGAAGAAATTAACAATAATCCCAGATGATCAGGATGTAAAATTTCAGTGCAATAGCAGCTATCATAAGAAGTTGGTAGATGGCTTTAAAACATGAAATGAGATATTTGTTTTAAATTTTCCTACTTGTTGAATTGTTGTTATTAAAAGAAACTTTGTCTCCAACATTAATATTGTTTTTTGTGGTATAATCAGCATTAACTTCAAGCACGTATTTTGTATTTGAATTTGCTGGAGGTGAATAAGTTGGACAAAGTAATATAAATACACATGGTTGGAGATTTTTTTCAATATGAACAATTTTATTATCTGAATTAATCCATATTATATCAAGAGGAAATTTCATATCCTTCATCCAAAAAGAGTAATCCCCAGGAGTATTAAATGGAAATAACATTCCTTGATTATTAGACAAGTTATTTTTAATTGAAAGTCCTTTTTCTTGTTGATCAGGGGTTATAGCCAAATCTACATGGATAATCAAACCTTTTATCTTCACATAAGAGGGAAAAGTGTGGTTTGTGTTGGTTTGCGAATAAACTTTTTGATCATAGTGTACCATATTTAAAGAAAGTAGGGAGAAAATAGATAAAAGGTAAATTAATATGATGGATATTGAAACACTCGAGATTTTATACTTTAACATTGTTGCAATATTAAATGATATAATTTTTATATTTATATGTTGATTTTAATTTATGATTTGTAGCTGTAGATGCATGAATTGTAAAAGTTCATTCCTTGAAAGTAAAGGCTTTTTGGCAGATGATGGGTTTGAAGATATTCATCATACATGCAAGGAATGTGGAATACATTTTAATCATCTGGATGGCGAACAATATGAAATCTGTTCTGTTTGTAATTATTCTCAAACAAAATAACAAATAAGCACAACCATAAAACTGAATATAATTTTATATCTTTAAATGGTATGCATTTTTGATGTTTTTTGCATATTCAAATAAATATATATTTATAACGACTATTTATATACCCATGGAAGAGTATGCCTCAAACAAAGCCGATGGTAAGTATAGAAAATGTCGTGGCATCTGCAACGGTTAATCAGACTATCAATTTAAATTTGATTACTCAAATATTTCCCGATGTAGAATATCATCCAGATCAATTTCCGGGTTTAGTATTTAGACTTAAAGCGCCAAAAACAGCTACGTTGATTTTCAGTTCAGGTAAAATGGTATGCACAGGAGCTAAATCAGAAGAACAAGCTATTAAAGCAGTAAAAAATGTAGTACAAAAATTAAGAAAAGGAGGTATACCAGTAGAAAATGATCCTATAATAGAAATTCAAAATATTGTAGCATCTGCGAGTTTAGGTGGAAAGATCCATTTAGAGCTAGCTGCCAGAATATTGCCAAGGAGTATGTATGAACCTGAACAATTTCCAGGTTTAATTCATAGGATGCTTGATCCAAAAACGGTGATTTTATTATTTGCAAGTGGGAAGTTGGTATGCACAGGAGCTAAAAAAGAAACTGAGGTTTACAGGGCTGTAACAAACTTACATATATTGTTAGAAGAAAAGAATTTAATGATTTATGAAAGTTAAATTTTTTCTATTTCATTTTTTAACTCATAATAAAATTTCTCTTTTATTCTATTATTTAGATATAAAATTTCAAAAATCTCGCTAATAGAAATAATTTTATGAATTTTTAATTTATATTCTTTCAAAATATCTGTGCCTTGTTTCCTATCAACAAACACTATAATATCGTTTATAATGGATCGATCTCTTAACAGTTCAATTGAAGACGCCAAAGAATTACCCGTAGTTATAACATCATCTATAAATAGTATTTTAGAATTTGAAACGAAATCACCTTCAAAAGTTTTTTGTGTTCCGTAATTCTTTGTATTTTTTCTAACGTAAATATGGGGTTTAAATAGTTCATAGGCTAGAGAAGCACCAAAAATAGTTCCAGATGTTGGAATAGAACAAATATATTCAAAATTATCCATGCCTATATTATCCATAATATATTTTTTAAATAGAAAAATACTGATTCTAAAATATTTTGGATAGCTTTGTAAAATTCTCAAATCAATATAAAACTTACTTTTTTTTCCACTTGATAAAGTAAAATTTCCAATCTTAATGGCTTCTTTTGTCTGTAAAAATAAAATTAAATCCTTTAATAAAGATTTGTTATTATTTTCTTCTTTTTCTGCTTCTATGGGCATAATTAAACAAACTTTACATTTTATTTTATATGTTGCTTTTTCATTCATATATTAAAGCATGCCAGAAATATGGTTAGGGTATGGAGATTCGGAAGTTATTCTAGATATAAAGTATGAGAACATATTGGAAAACAGCAAACCTGAATTTCCTTTACTAGATAATATATCTTTAAATGATGAATTAGAAAATAAAATTCAATTAAAAAGTTCTACATTAATCCTCAATTTTACACCATTCTTACAAATGATCCCTATTTTAAGATATATAAATGAAAAAAGTAAAAAAATCGAAATGAAAAATTTTGAAATTAATACCTTATCAAAAAATATGCCTCTTAAAATTAAAAGAAAATTAGGTGATTTTGGAATATCTATTAATAGAATAAGATGTGATGAAGTTTTGAATAAAATGAAAAACTTTGAAAAAACTATAGTATTGGAAAAAATAGAATATGATCCCTTTTTTGGGTATAAAGGAGCAACTACAGAATTGATGAGATCGAATTTCCCAAATGAAATGGACAATGCGTATTCAAATATTGTCGACAAATGTCCGCAATCAGGAATAATTACTGATTCATTAAATATTTCAATTGAGATTTCTAAAACATTAAATTTTGAACCTATTCATATTATAGCAAACAATGATGGTATAAATTCTGTATATATCGGAGATATTGAAAATTCTTTTAAAAAAGCAGTTGAAAAATTTAATAAAATATCTACGAAGGAAATTGAAAAATCAAAATCAGTCATTATTTCAGGGAATAGCAATTTTGATATTCAGTCTACCTTGAGTAATAGTTTAAATCTATTATGGAATAATTATAAAACTGTAAAAGAAAATGGCATCATAGTATTGTTATCGGAGAATAGGATGGGTTTAGGCGATGGATATGGGGCTTTATTACAATTTGTAGAAAATAGGTTAGATCAGACAGGATTAAAAAAATATCAATACCTAAAAGATTTAGAACATATAAATTTTTTAAATATCATTAAAGAGAAATTTGATATCTATGCCATTTCAACTTTGCCTAAAGTTTATCTAAATAAATTGGGAATAAAGACAATTTCAAGTATTAAAGAAGGTTTAGAGACAATTTTGGTAAAACATGGTAAAAGTTCCAAAATTTTAATAATTTCAAATTCGGAATTAACAAATATTCTAGAGCCAGGTTATCAAAAATAAAAAATCACAAGGTTATTATCCTTTATAAATTAATTTAAGTTGAATTATATATAAATGATAGATGGTAACCTTCGTTATATAATAACCCTTGAGTTGGGAATGGCAATTTTGGATCCCAATAAAAATGTCATTTACTTTAATAAATTTATGAATCCAGTAAGTTCCCATGAAAAAATTAAGGAGAAGGATTATAATGAAATTGTTCAAAATATTCAAAATATTCAGAATGTAGAAATCTTTGAAAAACCCCAAAATATTAAAATTTTAACTAACCTTCCGGAGATAATTAATTTAATAACGGATAAAAATTTTGAAACAATAGAAAAAATACCTGCATCAATTGAAAAATATGTACAAATACACAAATTAGATCTCTATATGCAATCAAACCATTTTTCCGGCGAAAAGGAAATAATAAAGGATTTAAGAGATTTTTCTTTGAAATGGTCTTCATTAAAGATTCAAGAAGCCTCTGAACAAATTGATTTACATATAAGTCAATCCATCAATGCATTGGATGAAATAGATAAAATATCAAACACTTTGGCAACTAGAATGAGAGAATGGTATGGATTGCATTTTCCAGAACTTGACAATCTTTTACAAAATCCCAATACGTATTCTCTTATAGTATCTTGTTGTGGTAAAAGAGATGGCATAACCAGTAAATTTTTAAAAACACTAGACATTCCAGAAAACAAAATTGAAATAATATCTGAAGTATCTTTGAGAAGCAGAGGTGGCAAAATTACAGAACAGAATCTTTTAATTGTTCAAAATATCGCCGAACAAGTAATATCGTTAAATAAAATAAGAAAGAATTTAGAGGAACACATTGAAACTTCGATGGAGGAAATAGCACCTAATGTTAAAGGTTTGCTTACTGCATCTGTTGGTGCGAGGCTAATTTCAAAGGCAGGTAGTTTAAAAAAACTAGCTTCTCTTTCAGCAAGTACGATTCAAATATTGGGTGCAGAAAAGGCTTTGTTTCGGACTTTGAAAACAGGATCCAATCCACCAAAACATGGGATTTTATTTCAACACCCAATAATCCACTCAGCTCCTAAATGGCAGAGAGGTAAGATGGCCAGAGCTATAGCAGCTAAAACTGCTATAGCAGCCAGGTTAGATGTATATGGTCAGGATCTAGAAGTTAATCAAGCTCTTTCAAATAAACTAAATGATCGATTAGCAGAAATCCAAGAAAAATATAAAGAACCTCCTATGATGGACGAAAGAAATTCTTCGACTAGGGGTAAAAGGTTTGGATTTGACAGGAATACTCAAAATAGATCTGATGGCGGTTGGAAAGGAAAAGGAAAAGGAAAAGGAAAAGGAAAAGACAGTGACTCAAAGTATAAGAAAAATAAATTCAAAAAAAGATATCATAAATCAAATAAAAGGTGAAAAATTATATTTATGCAAAAATAATTATAATATTTAGAGGATGATAAAAAATAATGAATCAACTGAATATTTTTAAAATGTTTGATAATGGTTCTTATGTTATTTTAACAGATAATGCAAATGAAAAACACCTTGCTACACAAAATCTTATTAATGGTAATAGTGTATATGGCGAAAAAATAATACAATACGACGATATAGAATATAGATTATGGGATCCTTTTAGGAGCAAGTTGGCAGGGGCGATAATTAAAGGTCTTAAAGAAAACCCTATAAAGCAATCATCAAAAGTTCTATATTTAGGAGCATCCACTGGAACAACAGTAAGCCATGTATCAGATATTATAGGAAATACAGGAATAATATTCCCAGTTGAACCTTCTGTGAGAGTAGCCAGAGAGTTGTTGGAGAATGTATCTTCAAAGAGAAATAATGTCATTCCTATATTATCAGATGCTAGAAATTATTTAAAATATTATGGATATTTTGGGATTGTTGACATTGTATATTCAGATATAGCGCAACCAGACCAGACAATGATAGCAATAGACAATTGCAAAAGTTATCTAAAAGACAACGGCGATTTATTAATAATAATTAAAACAAGGAGTATAGACGTATTAACAGACCCAAAAACAGTCACTCAAAATGAAGCAAAAAAACTAGAAGAAAATAATTTTACAATAATTCAGATAATAAATCTGGAGCCATTTGAAAAAGACCATTTTATTATTCATGCAAAGTTAAATAAAAGTAAAAATAAATAATTTTTAGATCCTACAAATATTTCCTTTGGTGAACAATAATAAAGTACATACATAAAATGTAATCTTTGCAAAAGTGTTTTTTGATTTGCAAATCAATGTTGTTATTTTAAAGCCTGTCCAAAAATCTATAGAGGTATGGTTTTTGTATTACCTGCTAAAATGTAACCTGTATCCCAAACAAAGATGATAAAAAGAATAATTATACTACATTCAAGACTCCTGGTTAATTGTAGAATACATTTAGAATTATTTTACAAAGAGAAGAATTATCTAAAACAATATGTCGACCAATTGTTTCATTTGGAGTTACTTTTCATCATATGAACTGAATGTCATCAGAGTAGATCTCTTGCGTAATTAGAATAACCATCTTTATGATCTGATTCTATTCAATTTCTTGTCATTTTTTTGCTTTCATATGATAGTTTAGTCAAAAAGCCACTACTGCTTTTCAAATCATTCACTACTGGCTTTACAGTACAAGAATTTGGAGATTTACGATAAAGAAATAACAAAAAGATATGTCAAACATGAAATAAAGATTATCCAAAAGAAAAAACAATAGAGAAAGAGACATAGGTGCGGGCAGACATTTCACACTGGATATAAAAACCGGTTTCTTATGCTTTTGATATATTATCGTCTTTACATAACCTACACATTAGCAGGTTTTCTGTTTGTTTGGATAAGCAACATTTGTAGAGATATTCAAAAGATTGAATATTGAATATTGAAGATGATAAGACAATGCGTACCAATTCCACAGAAATATACAACATAACAAAGAGGCTAAAAACCACCCGCAGAAGAAGTTGAACAATACTTTCCTGGATTTATGGCTTTTACTGATTGTACCGAACAACAGATTCCAAGACTTGTTGATAAGAATAAAAGAAAGATGTACTATTCGATAGGCAAGAACAAAAAACATACTACAGTAAAGAATCAAATTATGGTTAACAATCATCATGTTATATCCTTTCCAAAATAGGCTATAAAAAAGGAAGAAAACATGATTATATTGAGTATATGAAAAGAATCATCCAATCATGCCCAAGAAGTTCTAAATATATTTGATCTTGGATACCTTGGTGGAGTAGAAAAGGATTTCCCAGAACAACTACTATCTGTCTTACCAAATAGAAAGAAGAGAAATCAAAAAGAGTTGTCGCAAGAAGAAAAAAAGTATAACAAATCATTCTAGAATTCGAATAGTGATAGAGAGCATACCATTTGCAGATTGAAAAAGTACAGGATAATGAACGACGTATTCAGAAATAAGTTAAGAAAATATAACAAGGTGTCAGATATAGTTGTAGGTCTAGTCAACTATAGATGATGAACCTGCATCAATAGAAGAAAAGTAGTATATCATTAGTGAAACGAATAGAATGTTTCTAATTATGCAAAGATCTTATCTATTGCAATTGTGATGTATATTCATCTTCAAATTCTTTACTTTTGTCATCTGTTTTCACTTTTATCTTGAAAGTAAATTGTTTATTCTTCTGATGCCTATTTTACTGCTGTAATCTGCATTGATGGTACTTTTCCTGTACCATGGCCTTGTGCTATTCATTCTGTGGTTTGCCTATAGGGCAGATGAAAATAAATTTGGCATGGCCCAGCAGTAAAAAAAGAAAAGTATCTTAATAATGAAATGACTCGCCGCCTTTATATTTGTTCATCTCTTTTAATTCCGTATCCCAGTTGTTAAAAATATCCAGTCTAGGAAGTTTCATCGTCTCTTCTAACTAGAGATTGATTATAGATGGGAATTCACATGTTCTGTTGGTTAATATTAGCTAAATGTATTTAGAAAGAGAGAATCATGCAACAAGGCAAAGAAAGACTATTTAAAACAAAAATCATTTTTACTAAATAAAAAGAAGAACTTCCAGTTATTCATAAAAGAAACACAATAAAAAGATTCATTCTAAAGATATCATTGTGATTTGAGCATACATTTTGTAGACTAAAAAAAATACACAATACTTAAATGTATTTAAAAACAGACTTTTGGAAATTATATTAATATATTATACATAGTGTAAGAATCAATAATAAACTATAGAAAAAGATAGCTGCTGATACTGAATTTTAAATATAGCAAGGAAAATTCTAATTATACAATATATCTATAATATACTTTAAAATGAGCAGGAAAAAATTTAGTATAGACAAAATTTTAAATTTTATAGATCACTTTTATAAATTAAAAGAAATAGATAGAACAGGCTGGAAAACAAAACTACATTTAAAAAATTCAGAGTCAGTAGCAGAACATACTCTAAGCATGATTGTTTTAGTTATGTTATTTGCAGACTACAATAATTATACAATATCGAAAACCATGAAAATGATCAAAATGACATTAATTCACGATTTGGGCGAATCCATTATTGGAGATTTTATTCCAGAAACAATAGAAAACGAAAAGAAAAAAAAATTAGAAAATGTTGCAATGCAAAATATACTTTTAAAAATCCCCTGGAAACCAATTAAAAGAAAATATATCAAAATTTGGAATGAATTTAATGACAATAAAACTGAAACCTCAAAATTAATCCATTTTTTTGATAAGATGGAAATGGTGATTCAAGCCACATATTATCAAAAGAACAATAAAAATATAAATAAAACTGACATAGTTCCATTTTTTGATTCGGCATTAAAATATATCAAAGAAATCTATAAAGACAAAAATAATAAAAAAAATATCAGAGGCGGAGAAAAAAAAGATATAGATGAAATAGAACAAATATTACTATATTTGAATAAATAGAAATATGCAATATTTCATAGCCTTAAAAATTGGAGAAAAGAGAGTAAAAGATGCTCAAGATTTTTTGGCCAAATTTATTGATGATAACCAAAATCAAGCAATGCCTGCGCTTGCGCTTAAAGACAATAAAACAAACATATGGGAACCTGTAGGAGAAGAAAACTATTACGGTATTGTAAAGGGCGACCAAGGGTATCTGATCGCAATTTGCGATAAAAATGGAATAGCTAAAGCCATCGCAAATTGGTTTACAGAGGAGAAAAAAAGTGAAATAGAAAATAATTTGAAAACTAAAGCAAATCTAAAGCAATATTTGGGAAATATTTCTTTACCTGTTTAAAATATAATTTATAAATAGATAAAGAAATTTTAAAACCCATTTAGTTTAACTATATTATTGGAAAAGTTCGAACAGGAAATAGAAGTTAAAGGACATTTAGTCGATTCTTCAATCCTTACTCGTATATTTGATAATATTATGGATTTAAAGGGCGACTTTACAGTTTTGGAATTTTCCATTGGAAAAAGAAAAAAAGACTATAGTTATGCTCGACTTCTTATTAAAGGAAATAGCAAGGATCACTTGTCAAATATTTTAGAATTTCTTTTTAGGGAAGGGGCAACATCGATTTCATTAGACGAAGTAAAATGCATTAGCTGTCCAAAAGATATGGTTTTGCCAGATGATTTTTATAGCACTACCAACAACCCAACACAAATCTTCTTCCATGGTCAGTGGATAAACGTAGAGAACATGATGATGGATAAATGCATAGTTTTAGATCCACAGAATAATATAGCACAATGTAAAATCAACAGAGAAGTAAAAAAAGGTGATCTGGTAGTTACCGGTGAAAGAGGAATAAAAATAATTCCTCAAGAACGACCAAGAGAAGGGGTTGATATGTTTCAGTTTATGAGTAGTTCTAGTTCAAGTGAAAGACCATCTCAACAAATAGCCAAAAAAGTTGCCGATGATTTATTTAAAACCAAACAACAGGGTGGAAAAATAGTCGTTGTTTCAGGGCCGGTAATAGTGCACTCTGGTTCTGCGGAAATTTTAGCCAAACTAATTAGATATGGATTTGTTGACGGAATTTTAGCAGGAAATGCATTAGCTGTCCATGATATAGAAAACGCTTTGTTAGGAACCTCTTTAGGAATGCATGTGGATGATGGTACTTTAGCGATTAGAGGGCATCGTAACCATATGGTAATAGTAAATGAAATTTTCAAAGCAGGTTCAATCAAATCAATGGTAGAAAATAAAATCCTCAAGAGTGGAATAATGTATGAATGTATTGTTAATAAGGTCCCTTTTGCTTTGTGTGGTTCAATAAGAGATGATGGTCCCATACCTGATGTTATTACAGATATTGTTGAAGCTCAAAAACAATATAAGATAATATTAAAAGATGCAAATTTGGTTTTAATGTTGTCATCAATGCTTCATTCGATAGCGGTAGGGAATATGATACCTGCATCAGTAAAGGTAATTGCAGTGGATATAAACCAACCCGTCGTCACCAAATTACTTGATAGAGGAACAACACAGGCAATTGGTATAGTAACAGATATAGGATCTTTTCTACCATTAATAATGAAACATTTGGATTTATTAACCAATTCCAAAAATAATAATACATTTTGTTAAAAAAGTATATCCTAATAGATTATTTTGATAAAAAAGATCATTTTATATTGTTAAAGATCATGGAGGCGATCATTTATACAATAGATCTTTTTCTTTTTCTATCATATCCTTTATCAATTTCAATGATATTTGTGGATCGGCCCGTCCTCCAGTTTTTTTCATCATTTTGCCCAAAACAAAATTATAAACATTAGGATTGTTTATAGATTGTTCGACTAGATGTTTTTCATCATTCAAGATATCGTTAATACATTTTGTTAAAATATCGATATCTGTGATTTTTTCAACTTTTATTGTTTGGCTTAATTTAAGCGGACTTTCTCCTGTTATAATACTTTTATTAAATATATCTTTAGCAGTATTTCGATTAATAGAGGATTGGTCAACAAGTTTTGCTATGTCTGCAATCTGTTGAGGAGTTGCTGATGTGTTAAAGGCTCGATTATTTGAAAGAAACGAATCATTAGAATCATCTTTTTCTTCACCTACATCATCATCATCATCATCATCATTAATTTTAGAAAGAAGTTCATTTACAATCCAATTGGATATTTCTTTTGGAGAATAATATATTTTTAAAGATTTCTCATAAAAATCACTTATTTTTTTATTATTTACCAGAATAGTCGATATATGGTCCGAAAGTTTGTGGATGACCTTATACCGGTCTAACCTTTCACTTGGTAATTCAGGCATTTTCTCTTTAATTTCTTCTTTAAAATTAGAACCCAAAAGGATTCTTGGGATATCAGGTTCTGGAAAATACTTGTACTCGTCTTCCTCTTCCTTTGTCCTTGCAGGAATAGTTATTTTTCTTTTTTCATCCCAATGTCTTGTTTCAGATTTAACTTTTATCTCATGGGTAGACAATGTTTTTTGGCGAGTAACTTCATAAAATATAGATTTTTCCACATCTTTGAATGAGCTAATATTTTTTATTTCCACCTTTTTACCACCTTTAATTGAAACATTGACATCGCATCGTACAGCACCATCCAAATTCGGGTCGGATACACCTAGATATTCAAAAATATTAGTAATTTTATGAAGAAATAGTCTAACATCGCCAGCATTAGTAAAATCGGGTTCTGTCACTATTTCAACCAATGCTACACCTGCTCTGTTATAATCTATAAGACAATGGTTAGTTAATTTGGAATTATTATTTTCATAAACAATTTTGCCTGGATCTTCTTCTAATTGAATCCTTTTAATCCGTACAATTTTCTGGTTATATCGTTTAATTTTATTATCCTTGATATCATCATGATATTGAAGAGATCCATCAGATCCAATACTACTGAGTTCGTATGAATTATACTGTGTTATTTGAAAGTTCTTTGGTAAATCGGGATAAAAATAATTTTTTCTATAGAATGTAATTTTCTCTGGGACATTACAATTAAATGATATACATATCATCGTGGCATATTCTATTGCTTTTTTATTTAACAGTGGTAATGAACCAGGGAGACCCAAGCAAATCGGGCATGTATTTATATTTGGTTTAAGATTTCTATAGTTGGAAAAACAACCACAAAATAATTTTGTTTGTAAACTTGTTAATTGACAATGAATTTCTAAGCCGATCTTTACATTTTCCGCTTTAGCATCTATATCATTATTATCACCATTATTATATCCTAAACCTTTTAATTGTTGGATTTCCTCTTTAGTTTTAATCATATCTTTGGATTCCATTCGTTGAATTTATCATCTTTTTCAAAAAAAGTTGCAACATCTAACAATTTCTGTTCATTTAATTCATTTGATAATAGTTGTAAGCCTATAGGCAACCCATCTTTACTAAAACCAGCTGGTATTGATATGGCAGGTATTCCTGATAAATTCGCAAGAATCGTATAAATATCTAAATTGTAAAGCTCCAAAGGTTTTGAACCTTTTTCACCTATTTTAAAAGGCAGTATAGGCATGGTAGGCAGGAGTAAAATATCAAAAAGTTTAAACAATTTATTAAATTCATTTTTTATTATATTTCTGATTTTTTGAGCTTTTAAATAATATTTTCCATAATAACCAGCTGAAAGAACAAATGATCCTACCAAAATCCTTCTTTTGACTTCTTCCCCAAAATTTGAACGTACATGAGAAGAATAACTGTTCCATTCATAGCCTTCTGGGCTAAAATCAAAACCATATCGAATATTATCAAATCTTGAAAGATTGCTACTTGCCTCAGCAGTGGCAATAATATAATAAGCAGCCAATGCAAAATCAGAATAATTTATGGATGTTTCTTGAACGTTAAAACCATAATCTTTTAACTTTTCTATTTTTTTATTAATTGCCCTAGCCACTTGATTTTCAGAGCTATCTATTAAATTAGATATTATTCCAATTTTATAGTTTTTGGATAATATATTATCAATGCTATTTATAGTAAAATCAAATTGTTTATTTATAGAAGTATCATCACTTAAATCATGACCACATATAGTATTTAAAATTAAAACAATATCATAAACGGTTCTTGCAATAGGTCCTATTTGTTCAAGAGAATTTGAATAAGATACTAAACCATATCTACTAACTGTTCCATATGTTGGTTTCATACCTATAACAGAACAAAAACTAGAAGGACATCGAATCGAGCCACCAGTATCTGAACCTAATGCCACAGGAACCTGTAAAGAAGAAACAACTGCAGCACTTCCACCAGATGAACCACCTGCAACATATTCAATATTCCAAGGATTATGGACAGCTCCATAATGTGATAATTCTGAACTGCTTCCCATTCCAAATTCATCCATATTCATTTTGCCAATTATTAATGCATCTTGTTTTTCAAGTAGATCGATTACAGTGGCATTATAAGGAGATACATATTCTTTTAAGATTTTAGAGGCACAAGTAGTTTTTAAACCTAAAACGGAAATATTATCTTTAATTCCAATAGGAATGCCTAGCAATCTGCCCGTTTTTTCATTATTTTTAACTTTTTTGTCGATTTGTTTTGCTTTTAATAAAGTAGATTCAAAATTTTTAGATATAAATGAGTTAATCTGTTTGTCTATCTTGGTGATTCTTTCATAAATCAAATTAATATATTCTTCTGCGGATATCTCTTGATTTTTGATTTTTTGAGAAACCTCATACCCTGATAATTTATACAAATCAGACATTTTATATCCTAGGGCCTATCACGTAACCATTTTTTTTATTATGTAGTTTAAGATCAAAAGGGATATCTTCCTTAATATCATAATTAGCATCTAATTTTTTTTGTGGTACATCATCTCGTAAATCATTCATTTTTTTTTCTAACTTTAGACAATTACTCCAATTAGAGGTGATAACGACATCTTGATTATTTTGGTTATCCTCATTTATTTCAAATTCATCCAATTTGTTAAAAAAAGTTATTATCTCTTTAATTTTATCATCCGTCTGTTGAATTTCAGAATCGTCAATTTCCAATCTTGATAGAACACATAATTTTTTTATATCATAGTAATCCGACATTTTGAGTTATAATAAAAATTGTTCTTCTTCCTTCGTATATAATTTTTTGTACGCTATTATAATTATATTCTTATTGATTAATTTAAGAATAATATACTTATTTAATCACAATCTTAAAAAGGAAATTAAAATATGTTGTTTTAACTATTTATCGAACAAATTATTTTTTTAAAAGATTAAATAAACAAAAAAGATATAAATATAAAATTCAGTAAATATGAATTGATACTTTAAATATTTTTAACAAGTGCATCCAAAATATTCTTTTAAATCATTTTCATAATTTTTAAAGCAGTAAAAAATATAGATAGTATGGATACTTTTGAATGCATTTCTACCAAGTTTGAAGTAAGAGAATTCAATGAAAAACAGGTTCCGTCTGAAATCAGAATGAAAATACTAGAAGCTGCGCGATTAACGGGCTCCGGTCTCAATACCCAACATTGGAGATTTATAGTTATAGAAGACAAAGAAAGACTAAAAAAACTGGCATACGATAGCATAAGCGGAAAATGGGTAATCGATGCCAATTTTGCAATAATAATATTGACAAATCCAAAGTACAGTTTCCATCTTATAGATGCTGGAAGAGTGTTACAGAATATGCAGATGGCCGCTTGGAATTATGGAGTTGGTTCAGGATTATACACAAAAATAGATGAGTCCAAACTTAAAAGTGATTTTGGAATTCCAAATGATTTGACGCCGTCGGTCATAATGGGTTTTGGTTATCCTGCAAAGAATTTTAAAAATAAAACAAAGGATCGTCTACCTATCGATAAACTTGTTTACCATGAAAAATATGCATAACTGAATAACATAATAAACTATCTATACAAAGTATTTTATTTTAATTACCTATTTTTAATAATAGAAATAAATTGGCATATTCAAATACATGAATAAAAATACAATAAATGTATCAGAAAAGATTATGTTTATAGGAAGAGATTTTTTCCATTTATTCTCAAATTTGGAATTTTATATTTTGGTATATAGATTTCTTTTCTGCTAATATATATATATATATATTGAATATTCTGAATTATCCCAATACTGTTAGTAACGAATATTGCAAATTTTCTTTCAGCATTTTTTGGTTATAAATAAATCTTTTTACATTTTATAATATTGCCCTTTTTCTATTTGAGCTGTTACTATTGTATAAAAAATATATAAGTTTTATATCTTTTCCTATACATAATTATATTTTACAATTTTTTTTATTTAGTATGTATCACTCGAGTCTTTAAATTGTACACAGGTACAAAATAATGCAATTAATTTGAAATTCTAAAAATAAAAGAGATCAGTTAAGGCATACTAAATAAAAAATAGGTCAAATTTTATTTATTTATTTATGGAGTTAACCTATCAATATCCCTTGGATAAAATGTAGCGTCTCGAATATTTTCAATTTTCAGTAAAGCCATAATAAATCTTTCCAACCCTAATCCAAACCCGGCATGAGGTGGAACACCATAATCAAATACTCGTAAATGATAATCAAAAGCAGCGTGATTCAAGCCCTTTTTTTTCATATTGTCTAGCAAGATATTCTTATTATTAAGACGAGTACTTCCGGAAGATAGCTCTAATGTTCCATACATTAAATCAAAAGATTCACTCACTATTCTATTGCTCTCGCTCTCTTTATCTTTTTGGTTTTCATTAGATATAGTAGTAGTAGTAGTAGTAGTAGTAGTAGAGTTAGGTGGTAAACCTATAATATCTGAATAATTCTTTGGTTTTACATAAAATGGTTTTGTGGATAAAGGCCAATCTACAATATAATAGAAACTATCGCCTACAATATCTTTTAAAATTTTAGGAGAAATATCATCACCCCATCTTATATATTTATGATTTTTTTGTAATTTATCTACCAATTCAGAATAACTATACCTTGGAAAGGGAATTTGGATATCAGGCAATTCTAATTCCAAATTGTTTAATTCGGTTTGATTTTTTTCTTTTATTTTCAAAATAATATATGCCACTAGCTCATCAAGTAATTTCATTACATCATGATAATTTACAAATGCTTTTTCAACATCTATGGAAATTGCTTCGGAAAGATGTCTATTGGTTCTTGAAGGTTCTGCTCTGAAAATTGGGGCTATTTCAAAAACATTTTCAAATGCCATTGTTAATTGTTCTTTGTATAACTGAGGACTTTGAGCTAAAAATGCCTCTTTATCATAATAAAAAATTGGAAAAAGGGCAGCACCACCTTCGGTAGCCGTAGCAATCATTTTTGGTGTATGAACTTCAATAAAATAATTTGAAATAAGAAATTCTCTTATCGAATTTAAGATAGTAAATCTAATTTTAAAAATATTTTGTAAATAGTCCCTTCTTAAATCAAGAGCCCGCAATTCAAGTCTGGTATCAATTCCTATATTTGAAATAGCTTGAGTTAAAAAAGGAGCTGATTTGGTAGAAACAGATAAAACCTTAATCTCCTCTGGGACTATTTCAACGCTAGTTGAAGATTTTTTTTGCTCTACGACTTTTCCTTTTATTCCAATTGAGGAATGCTCTTTTAAATTTTTTAAAACATCAAAAATCTCATTTTCTAAATTGTTTCCTTTTTTTTTCACAACGACCTGGGTATCACCAAATTTGTCCCTTAATTGAATAAATAAAACATTCCCATGGTCACGTTTAGAGGATATCCAGCCCATTATGATAATTGTTTGATTTATTTGGGATGGATTTATTTGAAATGAATAATGTGTTCTTCGCCAATTTTCAAGATCCTGTTCATTAATTATTGTGTCTTCATCCAATCTATACAATAAATTAAAATTTTATTAAAATATAACCTTTATTAAAATTCTATCTATCGCATGTTTTTTAAACAATTTCTTAATCACTCTCTTTTTCTTTTGAAAAATAAAACAACATTTCTGCTATTAAAAGAATCAGTAATTGTCTTTTATTTTATACCATAGTTAGCACATAACTTACAAATATTCAAATATGTTGAAATTAATTTATTAATCATGGGAAATCAAAACGTACTTCAAGTAACCTCTGGTAACTGGGATTCAGAGGTTCTTAAATCAGAAAAGCCTGTATTTGTAGACTTTTGGGCGGAATGGTGTGGTCCATGTCGAATGGTAGGCCCAGTTGTAGAACAAATTGCACAAACACATTCAGATAAAATAAAGGTAGTCAAACTTAATGTAGATGAAAATCAAGATATCGCAATGAAATATGGTATTCAATCGATTCCTTCTCTGATGGTTTTTAACAAAGGTAGGGAAGTAAATAGAACGGTTGGTGCGGCCCCTAAAGAAACATATCTAAAATTTATCAACGATTCTCTTTCAAAATAAAAAATTTGAGATAAACCAAGGTTATTAAAAGCATTAATAACCTCCACTATCAGATAATTTTTAATTGGATAAGTCTGAAATTCTTAATATTTTTTCATCAAATTATGAAAAATTCTATAAAGTATCACTATTTGATAGATTAGGATTTACGAGGCAATCTTGTAGCATCTGTGGCAAATTTTACTGGGCCCTTTCTCAACGTTCGTGTTGTCCCGACCATGAGAATTATTCTTTTATTGGAAATCCACCCACCTCAAAACGATTAAGCTATATTCAAACGTGGAAAGAAATAAAAAGTTATTTTGAAAAAAATGGACATACAATAGTAAATCGATATCCTGTTGTCTGTAGATGGAGAGACGATCTCTACTATACGATTGCTTCAATAGTTGATTTTCAACGTATTGTTGAAAACAAAGTTGTTTTTGAATTACCACATAATCCTCTTGTTGTTCCTCAAATGTGTTTTCGATTCAATGATATTGAGAATGTCGGAACAAGCGGGCGTCATTACACTTCCTTTTGCATGGTCGGTCAGACATGCAATGCCGATAAAGAAGGAGGTTATTGGAAAGACCGATGTATAGATCTAGATTTTGATCTTCTTGTAAATGTACTTGGAATTTCCCCAAGTGAAATAACCTTTGTTGAGGATGTTTGGCTTGGTGCTGGAGCTTTTGGGTGCTCTTTAGAATATTTTGTACGAGGTTTAGAATTAGGAAATGCAGTATTTACTGAATTTGAAGGTTCAGAAAAAAAATATCATACCATGAAAAACAAAATAATTGATATGGGTGCAGGTTTAGAAAGATTTTCATGGATTACAAATGGTACATCAACAAGTTATGATTGTACTTTTGAACCTGTTTTAAAAAATATTTATAATCTTTTAGGATTAAACCACTTTTCATCTTTAGATAAAAATAATTATGAATCAAAATTACTTGCTAATTACTTTAGCAGAATATCATCAAAACTTGACTCTAATACCGATATCAATTTGATAAAAAAGCAAATTTCGCAAGAATTAAAAGTAGAGTATGAAACCCTTCAAAAAATAATTGTACCATATGAATCATTATTTACCATTGTTGATCATACAAAAACATTAATTTTTGCTATAAGCGATGGTTCATTACCATCAAATGTAGGAGGAGGATATAACCTTAGAGTACTACTCAGACGTTCGCTATCATTATTAATGAAATTGGGTGTTAATTTGAAAATTTCGGATATAGTAGATATGCATATCGATCATCTACAAACATTATATCCTGAATTAAACTATTTTAGAAATGATATTTTTACTATTTTAGATATCGAATCCAAGCGATTTACTGAAACACAAAACAGGATTAATACTATTGCCCATAAAATAAAAAAAGAGAATAATAAATTAGAAATAGACGATTTGATAAGGCTATATGAATCAGATGGTATCACTCCTGACTATCTGGTTGATATGGGATTGCTAAATTCTGTGCCATCTAATTTTTATACACAACTATCTGAATTGCATTCTTCAATACATTTACCTAAAAAAGATAAAAATGAAATAAATATTCGAGATGATCTAGATTTGGAATCTATAGCAAAGACAAAATTGATTTATTACGAAGATCCAACAAAATTTATATTTGAAGCCAAAATAATAAAAAAAATTGAAAGTAATTTAGTAATTTTAGATAAAACTTGTTTTTATCCTAGAGGTGGTGGCCAAGAACCTGATTTTGGATACATTGGGGCATTCAAAATTGACAATGTTGTAAAAATAAAAGATATAGTATTTCATCATACTATTGAAAATAATAATTTACAGGAAGGTGACCTGGTTAATTGTATTGTAGAAAAAGAACGCCGCATATCTATAACTAAAAATCATACTTCTACACACATAATAAATCAATCCTCTAAGAATATTTTGGGTTCGTGGGTATGGCAAAATTCTGCATTTAAAGAAGAAAAATATGCCCGACTTGATATAACGCATCACTCTGCATTAAATAAATCAGAAATTCAAGAAATAGAAAAAAGAGCAAATGAGATAATTGAAAAAAATCTTCCCGTTTATATAAATATTTTTGATAGAGGAAGAGCAGAACAAGATTATGGTTTTAGAATTTATCAAGGAGGAGTAGTCCCATCTAACAATGTTAGAATAGTAAACGTTGGAGATGTAGATATAGAAGCATGTGGTGGAACACATGTTTTTAATACCGGAGAAATTGGATTTATCAAAATTTTAAAAACTGAGCGAATTCAAGATGGAGTAGTCAGGATTGAATTTGTATCAGGGCAGAATGCACTCAAATATGTTCAAAAACAAGAGAACCAAATACAGTTTATTGTTAACAGTCTTGGTACAAGCAAGGAGAAGGTTTTGGATTCCTTTTCAAAAAATCTAGAAGAACTTGAAAAATCAAAGAAAAAAATAAAAAATATAATTAAAAATATTTCAAAAGTATATTCGCAATATGTTTTGGATAATGCCATCACGATAGAATCAAAAAACAATAATGACAAAATTATAAAACTATATTATGTAGTAGAAGAGGAGCTTGATGAAGAATTTCATTTGATGATTGGGAAAAATGCTATAGAGAGTGATCCTCATTTGATCTATATATCAATAATAAATAACAGGAATTCTGCAAGAGTAATAGTTTACTGCGGTAAATATTCATCCAAAATCATAAATGCTGGATCTCTTGCCAAATCAGTATCCACTGTTTTAGATGGTTCTGGAGGAGGCTCAATAAATTTTGGCCAAGGTGGTGGAAAGCTAATAGAAAAATTAAATGATTTAAAAACAATTATCCAAAGCTTCATTGAAGAAAAAATCGGATAATTTTTTACGGTTCTATTAATTCTTTCGTTTTATCGTAAAACTTTATAATTTTAAATTATTTTTAGTAAAAAAGGAGAGGGAAATATAGGTAACCACCCCACCCACATTTTTTAATAATATATAAAATAAATACAATACATAAAAGCATATCAAAAGCTATCTAATAAAATAATTATCTATATTGTAAGAATGAGAAATACAGAAAATTATATATCATAATTTAAATGAATAATTAAATTAAGTTAATGCTTTATTGGTTATGTTACAATTTTAAGCATACTTTCTGAATCTTTTAATGATTTTTTGACTTCCATGGCTATACGCCTTCCAACACCAAAAGTTTCACCATATTTATATTTTGTATATGGAGAGGTTGTAGAAAGAATGGGGTTTCCAGGTACTCTTAGAGAAACATCATAAACAATCATATTTAAATCAAGTGTAATTACACTTTGTAATGAAAAAGGACCTATTATTCCTGGAGGATATTCCTTTTTAGTACTCTCTACAAACTTTTCACCCATTTTAAAAACATGATCTAGTAAAGATTCGCGAATACTTGCAGGGGTATGTCCTACTTCTATATTTTGGAGTTCAATATCCATTTCAAGTTGATTTTTAGCAGGAATTGAGGTTGTATAATCGTGTATATTGGTTTGTAATCTTCTTTCAATGCCCAAAAATTCGGTTTCATCATCGAGCGGTGAATAGAAGAAATTAAAATTAAAATAAGTTCCGATTAAATACTGCTCTATTGTTGAACTGTTTTTTAAAGATTCCTTATCAATTATACCTTTATCAATTCTATCTTGCGATTTTTTTTTGTAATCATCATAGGAATTAACAATAAAGAACGCTCGTTCTAATTTTCGCTTGGACTCTTGTACTTTAACAAATGCAGGTCCATCAATTTCTTGGGGGTCGGTAAAAATTTTTGGATGAGGAATATTTGCCTTTTCCAGTAAGTAATATTGATTTTTTGGAAAGTTTCTTTCTTCAGCTTTTAATAACCAACGATTACCAAAAATAGGCACATGGAAATTATTTTCAATATTATCATATCCAATATATACTGCAAAAGACCTATGTGAAATCATAAGTGTATTAAGATTTAAAAGCTTTTCTTGATTTTCTTTAAAGAGGATATCCGAAAATTTGTCTACGATCATCAACTCATCGGACAGACGTTTATATTTTAAATAAGGTAGCTCTCGTCCTTTTTGGCAAATACAAACTGTTTTTAGTTTTTCATCTTTTGCCCCGTCCATTATATCGAGAGCAGAATGACTGCCGATAACACCTATCGATATATTTTTTAAATCATAACTATTTGTTATATAGTTATCAATTATAGTTTTAATGTTTTCCTTACCTTGAGATTGAAGTTTATCTAGCATCAGAGTACACCATAATTATTCACTGCTTTGTTTTTTTAATTCAGATTCAATGGCTTGTTTTAAATCCTGATCGTTTTTATTAGTATAATCTACACCCAATGTTTCTGCAATAGATTCTAATTTTTCTCGATCGACTGATTTTTGCGGAGCCCGGTACTGATCATTCTCAAGGGTTTTTTTTGCTTCAATTTTTGCTTTTTGAAATTCCGATGAGGCTTTCCCCAAGGATCTGGCTAATTCAGGAATTCTTTTTGCTCCAAAGAAAAGTATAACAATTACAAGTATTATGATAATCCATTCTGCACCATTAACAAAAGCCATAAAAAAGATTTCGCATTCCCCATTAATAAACAATAATATCTAAAAAAAGATTAAATATTATTTCCATCATTATAAAAATAGTTTATAATATTTATTAGAATATAAATATATAATGCTTTAATAAATTATTATTATTTAGCATAAAGCATATGAGATATAATGAAGCTGCATTTATTGGTCAAAAAAACTCAAAAGATGCTCAAATGAAGCTATTCAATTACACAGGTTTTGCAATGTTGACATATACAATAAAGCAATCTCCAGACGGAAAGGGATTTCTACCGGTTGGAGAAAAGACATTTGCAGCAAAATCATCAGTGTATGATAATCAAATAATATTGTATCTAACAGATGAAGAAGGTTTTGCAAAAGCTCAATCAAAACCACTAAAGATTGAAGAAGCAGAAAAATTGTTTGACAAAATGTTACAGGATGGAATTGAAAATTATAAGGGACCGATAAAAACTATATAATTATTTCTGTCCCCATTTTTACATGATCCAGAATAATTTTTTTAAGATTATCTACAGAAGACTTGAAAACTACCGTTGGTAATCTAGAACGCTCAATTACTTTTAAGCTAATCAAATCCATCAAATCATATGTTCCAGCCATGGAATTTTCTACTTTTAAAATTCTGATGCATTCTTTAACATCTATTGATTCATACATTGTTGCGTTAGGATGAGTTCGAGGATCAAGGTTAAAAATCCCATCAACATCAGTTGCATTAAAAAACTTTACAGCATTTATCTTTTCGGCTATCAAGGCAGAAGTAGCATTTGTACTTTGGCCAGGATATAAACCGCCTGTAATAACTATCTTGTTTGTGATTACTGCAGTTGAAATTTCGTCCAAATTGTGGGGAGTTAATGGAAAACATAAATCTCCAAGGCCAGATATAAACAACTTTGCATTTAAATGAGACACCTGTATACCCATTAAATCAAGCCCCGACTCATCAAAACCCAATGATCTAGACAAATTAATATAAAACCGTGCAATTTTGCCACCACCAGTAATAATTAATGGTTGGTAAATTTCATTTATTTTTTTTATAATATTGATATAATCGTTTAATAATTTAAAATCCGTTTCAAAATTGAATATACTTCCACTTAATTTTATAACAATACGAGGTTTATTCACTTTGTTTGTATGTTTTTCTTTTTCTTAATATAAATTTCATTAAACATATTGTTATAGAAAATCATTGAAAATATTTTCAAAATATTTTCTATTTTCTTTAGTGGTATAAATTCGTATCATATCCAAATATCCTGTAATAGCATTTATTAATGGAATTTTATCAAAAGATTTTTCATATTCAGATTGTTTATCCATAATCATTATTGAAGTTACCTCATCTTTTTTTGGAGCTAATGGTATTGAAGGAGCTCTAGATATATCTAGAAATACATGATGTCCAGATTGTTGATATTCATCAACCATTTGTGTCAATTTTCTAATCTGGTTATCAAAAAACACTATTTCATTTACTGTATCTTTATCATTGTTATTTGTAGTATCATTTAATTTGCCCTTACTCCGTGGATTTGAAAGTAAAAAGAATTCATAAATACATTTTAATAGATTTCTATTTTGGTAATCTTTTGCCAATTTTATAGAAAATTCAATATTATTATCATATGATGATGATGATGAAGATGATAACTTTTCTAAAACCATTTCATCATGTAAAATAAAAAAATCATTTAGAGTATTAAAAGATGTAAGACATTGTAATTCATTTTGGAGTTTCATAGAATTCAATAACATTACTTCACCTGATCGTACAGTTTTATGGAAATAGACCGCTTTAAACATTTGATATCTAGATATCAGCATCGATTCATACGAATACAAAGATGATTTATCTATTCCTAAATTATTGTTTGATGCAACTTCCAAAGAATTTATAATTCTATGATAATCGATTTTGCCATATTCGGTTCCAGAAAAATAACTATCCCTTGGAAGATAATCCATCAAATCTACGGATAATCCTCCTGAAATAATTTCATTTAGAAAATTTATTTTATGTTTACCAAAGCTTAAAGAAGCTATTTCTTGTGAATCATATCCGTTTTTTTTTATAATATCAGAAATTATTGTTTGTGTAATAATTTTATATCCAATACTTTCATGAGAAAAACTATTAGCACTAGTCTTTGAGATCTCTTCAAAAAGATGTGAAAATGGACCATGACCTATATCATGTAACAAGGCTGCAATTCGGAGTTTTTGAATATAATCCTGATCAGTAAAGTAATCTTTGCTATACAATGTTTGCCCTGCTAAACCTGCTAAAAACATTGAGCCAAGAGAATGTTCAAAACGAGAGTGTAATGCACCGGGGTAAACTAAATGTGCCCCTGCCAGTTGTCTAATTCTTCTTAATCTTTGAAAAATGAATGTATCAATCAATTCTTTTTCCAATAACGTAAATTTTATATTTTTATGAATAGGATCAGTAATCTCACCTACATATTTTAAATTCATATAGGTTGTTCACAAATACAGATAAATAAAAATAGTTAATAATTTTATTTATACTGGTTTTATAATGTTTATAATTTTTTCAAAAATAGTGTTTTTATCTGAATCAGAATTAATTACATGCCATTTAAACTTTTTTGCTAATTCAAGGTAATTTTTTCTAGCTTTTTTCAAAAAGATTTTATCTCTTTCAAATTTATCGAGTATAAAATCATTTTCTATACCTCTTTTATATGATATAGCCGGATCAATATCTAAAATTATAACAATATCCTCTTTGGGTAAACCATAATCTAGATTAATTAACCATTCAAAATTCAAACCATTTGCTAAACCATAAGCCAAATTAGACTGATAATATCTATTTAAGATGATAATTTTGTTTTGCTCTCTTAATCTTTCTATTTCAAATTTTTTTTCCCACCTATTTGCAGATAATAAAATGTGTTTTACTTCATTAGCATACTCTACTTTTCCTTGTAAAAATAGTTTTATTTCACTCCCTATTCTTGTAGAATAATCGGGAAAATTCATTAGTCTTACCTGACCAGCGTAAACTTTCTCATAAAAATTAAAAAGCAATTTAGATTGTGTAGTTTTTCCAGATTTATCCAGTCCTTCAATAATAATGAGTTTACCTTTTGTTTTTTCTTCTGCTGTTGTTGCTGCTGTTGTTGCTGCTGCTGTTGCTGCTGGTGTTGTTGCTGCTGGTAATTTTACTAATACTTCTTCTTCTTCTTCTTCTTGTCTCATTATAAACGACCACCACCCAAATTCTACTAATACTAATGAAAAAAAGTTTTAATTTATAAATCCTTCATATTTTAATTAGCATATTGAAGTTAAAATATTCAAAAATTAACTTAATTCTGGCAAGCATTTACCTTATTGTTTTTTTTGCATTTACTGCTGGCTTAATTAATGCATTAATCGAAGGTCAAAAATATAATGTATCCCAATTTTTACCTTCCCGATCCATTCAAAATAACTATGAAACTATCATAGGCATATTTATCCTAATATTTGGCTTTATAGGCATAGTTGTAATGTATAAGGCAAACGACGTTAACAAAAGAAATGAAAAATATATTTTTTTAATATCCGGATTTATAATATTTTCATTATCAGTTTACTTTATGTATTACCTAGTTTCATTAAAAGAAGGATAAAGTACACATATAATAAATTACATATTTTTAAAGATTAAAAAAATTATAATAATACCATTTAGAATAAGGATAAAAATTACAAGAGTTTATATCAAAAGATAAAGTTATAGAATTTGATAAATTTTTTTTAATTATAGTAAATCCAGTTTTATTATCCTTTTCAATAAACTCTAAAAATAATACCAAATTCGATATCCTGATGAAATGATTTGGTTGGAAATCTGTATTTGATATTAATTCAAAAATCATATTCTTTGACCTTTCGATTGGTTGATACATTGTAACTATTATTGGTATCTCATCGATTTCTATTTTTTTCAATAATAAAAATAAAATATTTAGGCTTTGATATCCTGCTGATTTGTATATGGGGGATCTTTTATTTTCTACTACTGCTGCATCTGCTGTATTGTTTTTATGTATATTCTTATTTTTCAAAATATTTAACGTATTTAACAAATCAAAAAGACCGTTTAACGAATCGAGTATTAAAATTGAAGTACATGATAAAGAGTCTATTGCATCTTTAAATACAACACTAAGATTTTCTATTGTTGGTAAAACAATTTTGAGATCAGAAAAATCATTAAAATTATATTTTAATGTATTATTTTGAATATATGAGGAAAAAATTGTATCAAAATCCATATATAAAATTTTTTGCTTTTTAAATTTAATTAGCAAAGAAGATAAAAAGTTAATTTTTCCAGTAATATCATGAAAATAAGCTAAATTGATACCATTTGAGATAAATTCAGAGAAATAGGTATGAGAATGAGGATAATTATGTATGAATTTAAGACACCTTAAATATCAATAATTAATCTATTATTTATTGCTAAAGAAGGAAGAAAAATCATCATCATCTAATCATAATATTTCGGATACAGAATTAAATGATAGTATACAAGGTGATTTTTTAATTACAAAAAAAAAAATTTATTTAAATAATGGATCAATCGGTCCTGTTCCGATATCAACTATTAAATCTATTACTGATTTTTATTTAAGGTATTCCGAGCAAGGTCCTGACTCTAAAGATTTCAATGAGTATTTAGTTAATCTAAAAGAAGAAACAAGGAAAAGGGTAGCTGATTTAATAAACTGTAATAATGATGAAATTATTTTTACCCAAAGTACTACTGAAGGAATCAACTTTATCACTAATGGAATAGCATGGAATAAAAATGATAGAATATTATTGAGAGATTCAAAAAATGAACACCATTCTAATTATTTACCCTGGATTAAAGCAGCCAATGATAATAAATTGATTGTAGATAACTTTCCCGATCATAAAGAAAATTTTATAAAAGATTTTAAAGATTTAATAGAATCCAAGGTTCCAAAAATTGTAACAACAAGTCATATTATGTATAATGATGGTTCAATTACCCCTGTTGAAAAAATGGGGAGTATTATAAAAAATCAGAACAACAAAATATTATTCTCAATAGATGGTGCACAAAGTGTGGGTGCCATTGATGTGGATGTAAAAAAAATCAAATGTGATTTTTTATCTTTTCCAGCATTCAAATGGATATGCGGACCTTTAGGAATAGGAATTTTGTATGTAAATAAAAAAGTAATGGATGACCTTGAACCAATATTTGTTGGATCAGGAACTGCAAAATTAGAGGGGGGAAAAAAAGATATCGACAATGTTGGTAAGCTATCAAAAATAAGAAAGGAATATGGAAAAGATGATGGTGAAGAAGGACGAGGAGAAGAGGGGGAGCCCGGTAGAGAAAAATTAAAATTTTATAAATATCCTGAAAAATATCACGCTACATTTAGAAATTATCCTGGTTTAGCCGGCCTTGAATCGTCAATAAGATATTTGCTTCGTATAGGGATTTCTAATATTTATAGGAAAAATAAAAAGCTTGCCGGTATCTTTAGAGAAGAAATAATTAATATAAATGATATTACCGTTCATGAATCTTTTGAAGAAAATTTACGTTCGTCTATGATTTGTTTTTCCTTTAAAAAGAATAATAACAACAGAGTAAAAATATTGGTCGAAAAATTACAGGAAAAGGGAATAATATTGGCTGAAAGGGAAATAGGTTTAAAAAAAATAGTAAGAGCATCACCCCACTTTTATAATACCGAGGAAGAAATTATAAAGACAACAAATGAAATAAAGGCAATAGTGGCCAGAATATAATAGGTTTTCTTTTTATCCTAACTCAGCTGTCCTTGTCCCTGTCCTTCGATTACAATCATTGTAAGTGTAGATCGAACCTTATCTATTTTTCTAATATTCCAAGTAATAATTTCTCTTAATTTATCCATATCATCGGATGAAACCCTCACAATAATATCATAAACACCGAATACTCCGCTCACTTCTATTACTTCAGGTACTTGTTTGATTTTTTTTATTATCTCGGTTTCAGAACCCAAATCACAGTTTAATAATACATAGGCAGTTGGCATGAGAAATTTAGTTAGATTAATAAATAATTAAACTTTTAGTAGTTATTTTATATTTTTCCATTATTTTAAATTGTAGATTGACAAAGTATAATCGAAATAGATGCAAATAATTAATATACCCTTAAAAAAAAGTAATTTTAATGCGGGGGTCGCCTAGCCTGGTAGGGCGTGGGATTGCTAATCCCATGTTCGCAAGAACTCGTGGGTTCGAATCCCACTCCCCGCGCCTTTCTTGGGGATTTATAGGATATTAATAAAAATAAGAAAAACGAACCGCCTTTAAAAAGTAAAGACTTGGCAGAAAAGCAAGACTGCAACAATCAACTGCAAGGAAATAACAAAACAATAAAAACAGAGTATGAATTGATAAATAGAAAAATTGATTCTATAACTCAAACTTGTACAAAGACCTATTTTAATTCCATTTTAAAAGAACTTGTTAAATACAATATTGAAAATGCAAATATAATATGCGATTATATAACTGCAGAAGAAAATGAAATTAACAGGATTAATGTTCTTTTAGCTGGAAATCCTGGTTTGGGAAAAAGTTCTTTTAAAAAAAGCTATATCTTTAATAAAAAATAGTAGATATGAAAGTGTACAGCATTCCACTGCAAAAAGTTTAACTGCAATAGTATTAGAAGAAGAGGAACAATACTTTCTAAGGTTGGGACCTATCCCTATTTCAAAGGGAAGTATTTGTGGACTAAATGAAATAGGAACAATGCTACAAGATGAACAGAATCATCTATTAGATGTAATGGAGGAGGGTGAATTTACCATCAACAAACATGGATTTAATTCTAAAATCCAAGCACCCACCACAATTATGGCATCTACAAATTTAACAAGTTCAAGTACTTTTGATAGTTATTTTGATATCGATGATAAGATTCAGCTATCATCTGCCGCTTCAAAGACAACTTTTAGATAGATTTGATTTAATAGTTATTTTAAAAGATAATAGAAATATTCATTCACTAAAAGAATATGCTGAAAGAAAGACAGAATTGCAAACCAATTATATTCCAAATTATGATATTTTCCTTCAAAAATACATAGAATATGCAAGAAAAATAAAACCAATTCCAAGTCCAGAAGCTGCAAGAATGCTACAAGAATACTATACTAATTTAAATAAATCCAATCCAAATTTTGAATCAAAAAGAGCCCTGGAAACAGTATTCAGATTGTGCAAAGCTGTTTCTAAATTAAAATTAAAATATATAGTAGATAGTGAAGATGTAATTCATGCAACTATTTGTGAATAATGGTAGCCGCATTTTCTTATGAAAGAATTACTCACCCATTCTCATATACTTATATATTTATATAGATATCCCAGAATATGTATAAAGCCAAAACAAATGCAATATTCCTTATTTTAATAATTGGTACAATATCTATAGGTACTATTACTACTGCCTCTCTATCTCAAAACATATCTGCAATTTCCCTTCTAAAGAAATCTACTGGAATCACAATTTCTCAGATTAATACGAATCCTTCGACAGTACATGTACAAAATAATTTCAAAATTACAGCAACAATAACAAATAATTCTCCAAATACAATAAAATTTGTAGGACCTGCATGTGGGAAT
>JAICXY010000085.1 GCA_025934495.1 Candidatus Nitrosocosmicus sp. | reverse complement strand
ACATTAAAGATAGAACTGAATGCTTTGATGATTACTTTCCTTGTAGAAAGAAGAAATGTAAACTAGAACATGTTAGACAATGGTTAATTATATTTGTCGATCATTACAACAAAGAAGTAATTCCTTAACTTTACAGAGCCAAGACAATACCTTACATATGTAACCTTTGTTGCAGGAATATTGATATCCATACTTACAGAATTGGAATTTATAAAATATCTATATCAACTTCATTATGGACAATGGTTGAATATGCCTTATATACCATATATAGCTGGACTCGTTCCTGTTGTTGTAATTTGTGTAGGTATTGGTATAGCTAGATGGAGAGCACCAGTAGGATGGGAAAAAGAAAAAGAGGCGAATAAGACTTGCACGAAAACCCAATAATCAAATCGATATACGAATCATTTGTAAACTCATATATTTATGATCGAGAACATGGTGGAATAAACGGAATGACACCATCTGAGAGCTTTATGAATCTTAAAACAACTGGTATTAATACACTAGAATAGGACAAAAAAGGGTCAACCATGTTGGACATTGTTTTGTCAACCATGCGTGGAATTACAACAGTTAATAGATACAAAGATCCCAAGGAATATTATTGATTGTTTCTAATTATGCAAGAGATCTAGTGTATCTCAAAGTCTATTTGATGTCTTTGGATGATCAAGATAATACTAGATGATACCTGCAGTAAATCGATCAAACCGGAGTTAATAGAAATGCTGGAGATATTATCAAAAATCTATAATGGCCTATGGATTATCCGATTTTGAGTTACACGCTGCTAATGTCCATATTGATGGAGCAACAAATTCAGATTGATGGTATAAAGCATGATTTTGCTTCATCAAATTAGCACTTATCTATGCCCTCTGGTCATATGTAAATCTTATTTCGAATGTAGAAACCTAGCTACCTTATACCCTCTATTTGATGTTGCTATTAGATCCTGCATCTCATTACTATTGCTGCTTAAATTTTCTGTTCTATCAACATTCTGATAATCAAAATTATATTGTTTTAGCAACCTTATAACCGATTGATGGAATATATAGTATATTATGGAAAATTCTTTTAGAATATGTGTCTCTTGTGTCGTTTATAGAGCCAATTATTTCAGATTTTATGATGAAGACATGCATAGAATTGATGAGATATACCATTTGTCATCTTCCTAACACATAACTAAACCTGTTTTAGCTTAACTTGTATGAACATGGCTAGTGCAAAACCTCCAATCCGCTCTAATCTATTCAAATGATTAGCCATGAATCAATTCTTTTATACCTTTGGTCAAGGTGTATATATAGATATCTGCATTTGGCCGAACATAGGATTGGTTGTAGACAGGCCAATTCATAGAATTCGTTGGTAGATGTTAGCTAAATGTATTTGGAAAGAAGGAATCATGCAACAAATCATCCAACCGGACTTCTCATATGAACCAACGCCGAGCGACAGAGCATGCCTGAGGGAAATCATCAATCGAGTCCCGGCGTGCCGGGACGCACTTTCAAACCGGAAAGCCACCACTCCCCACCAAGCAGCACGATTGAACAACTTATCCGGCGAGTCTCGGAGGCGAAGGCGTTGGTAAGGACAAGGGCTAGCTACTTCGTTTCCTTGGGTGGATCAGCCAAGTGATCCGCCCGATCTCTCGGCTGTCCGAAAGCTGCCTAACGTACACCTTGTACGTCTCACTGGGGAGCTTCTCCGGAATGTGCACGCTGAGGAAGCTCGGAGCGGCCGTCAGCTTCGGCAGCTCTACCTTGCCCAGTTTATGCGAACCCTTGGTCGGGAGTGATATCTTCAGCCTGCGGGGGCAATCCGGATCGGTTTTGCTATCCTCCAGGCGCTGCGCATCCATGTCTCCCACGTTCATTTGGCAGCCGATCCACTCAGCGACCTGCATCGTGAGCAGACTACCGCTAGGAAGTTCTGCATGAGTCTCCATCTCGAAATGCCGTGGCTCATCCCACGCTCCCACGATCTGGAAAGGTAGTTGGATCGGATGCAAGTGCGGGCTGGGAGGAGGCGCGATCACGTTGAAGTTCCGCCACGTAATGTTGTTGTTCGCGTAGATGTAGTTTTCGTAGTCCGTGAAGTTAGCGAAGCTGCCCGGATTCGGCGCTGGAGCGTAGGCGTTGCCCACGGCTGCCACAAAGCAATCGTGCCCAACACCGGGCAAGACGTCCGCCGGCCAATTCACACCCGGCACCGAGACCTCCACGATGCTTCCCGCCGGAACGTCCGGATAGTAGGCGTCGCCTATGAGTGTCCACATGTTCGGCGTAACTAGAGTTGCTGGGGGTGACCAGTAAACCGTCGCAAACACATTCGTAGCGTCTCCCCCACGGTTCCAGACACGCAGATACACCGTGTTCGCTTGCCCGGTCAGTACGTCCGGATCGCTTTCTGTATCGCTCGCAATCGTGGCCGGCGTCGAATAGGTGGCCTGGGGGTTCGAAACGGGGCTGTTTTTGAGGATGATGTCCGGGCTGTCCGCTAGGGACCCCGTGTGCGAAGTGCCTGTGTCCGCGAGGTTGTGCCTCATGTAGAGAAGTGGTGGCGTGGCGACGGTTCCATAGGGGAACGGATTATCCGTCGGCTCGGGTGGTTGGCCAAAGCTCGTTGGTTGCGCGGGCAAACTTGCGCCGGGCGGCAGATTCGTATTGATCAAGTTAATGAAGTTCGTCCACGCGTTCGTTACGCCGAGGGTCGTCGCGGTCTCCTTCAGCGTGTTCGTGGTGGGCGCCCCGGCCTGGTATATATCGGTCCATTTGTAACCGAGCTGATAGGCCAGGTAGTTCAAGAAGATCGATCCGCAGCCGGTCGACACACTGTCCTGGTCGCTGTGCCAAACGTTGTCCACGAAGTTGGAGCGCGCCGCATTCGGGGACATAGGATCGCCGCTCAGCCAACTTTGACCGGTCGACCATAGCCACGCCAGAGAAGGATATAGGATCTGTGCAGACACACGCGAGAGCGCCTCTCCGTTGCTGTATCCAGGCACCCATCCTCTGGTCTGGACATTCATCAGGATCTCCGCTAGCTCAGCCACGACTAGCGAAGGCAACCCGGGCAGATATGTGCTCGAGTTACAGTTGCACCAGATGTTGTTTACCTCGTTGTTAGAGGCGCCACCGGAACCCACGATGAGCTGAACCTTGATCGGTAGATTCGCAGGAGGCGGAAGGATCCCGCCGAAAAGCATGCTGAGACGCGTGAGGTCGTACTCGCACATGTCCATAATCGCTTGAGACATGGTCGAGCCACTGGGCGTTGCCGTGCTGAATGAGCTGTCATAAGAGATGACGAAATTGGGCGTGCTCCCGTAAACGATCATCATGGCATTTTAATTAATTCTATTATTGCAAACGCTAGTACTATTCTGGTATTAGAGTACATTAATTCACCTTGCATAAGCTAGTTCGTTTCTCCTTTTGGAAGGTTAATTTTTTTCATATATTTATAGAATCACTTTTCTATTTATGTTTTATGTTTTTTATTTGATTTAAATGTCAATAAAAGAAAAAATCGATTATAGCATTAAATTATATACAGTATTTGCAATATTAATGATTAAATTTACAATAACAATCATAATTTCTTCAGCAATTAGAATAGGGAACTAACAAAGGATGAGCAAAGATAGTATTTGCGAACCAATTCGCAGCTGATACAGTTCTTATTTGCTAGATCATAAGCAATTTTATTTTCATTAGATTTCTTGCATAATTAGGACCATTAGAAAAATTTCTAATAATAGAGTATATATTGATAGTAATCAACAAATTAAAAAGTAAATATTACATAATTTCATCGATAGACTGCAAATTTTGATAGGCGTATAATTATGCAAGAGATTTATTATTAATAAGCACAGAAAATTAAAGGTTAATCCTTCTCCTTGTATAATAAAGTATTTGACGGTTGGACAGTATTGACGGTTGTTTTCAGATATTCTTCAGAAAATTTAATTGATAACAATGAAGCGTTTCCCTATTTCCAATGGTTTTATAAAAGAACTGTCCTAATCGTCGAACCTTCCATAAAGTAGATAAATAGATAATAAGATCTAGGGTCTTATCTGTCGTAGGTAGTATTGTTTCTGATTCAATATATTTAAATAATTGATTACTCAAATTAGGTATTGAATCCTTTTTATAGGACCGATATCAGCACTAAGCCCTCCGAGCCCGTTGCAATTTTACTACTTATTAGGACTCGCAAATAATAAAAGGTGAGAAAATAGTATTTGGATATAAATCAAACAGAAAAACATGAGCAAGCTCAAGATGATAATAATGATGCATATTCGCTATATGTATATGCAATTAGATCTCCTGTTACAAGAGATACATATCTAAGACGTCTAAGAATTTCTTTAACCATATTCAAGTTTTATCTATGGATGAGCCTATGGAGATCCGTGCAACTTATTTGCACAAAAGGCTACATCAAATCCAAAGTGGGCTTTTAATAAAATACTAGAATTCCTTCAGTTCCAAAAAGAAAGAGTGGTAGAAACTTGTCTAACATTATCTAGTAAATTCAAACAATAAGGAATATTCCTCCTAATACTAAAAGATATTAAATTAATATATTTATAGATATTCGAGAAATTGAGGATCCAATAATTACAATTAGAATGTTATAATCCTATATGTGATCTATTATTATTGCCAAATAAAAATTCAGTATTTATCAGAAAAGTTGATGATCCTGCAGAAAAGTTCCATCCATCACCAATTATTATTGTAAGAGGGGAAACCATTGAGTGGATCAATAATGACGATAAAGTACATACGATAATTGCTATCCAACAAGATGAACCTAATGACTTATTCAATACAAAAGCAATCAAACCAAACGAAAAAGCAGATACTCAACTAAAAGTTTTGTCAGAAAGAGTGGATTATTGTTGTTCTTTACATCCTGAAGAAAAAGGTTGGATATCTATTGCCGATAAACCAGTTGATGAAATGACTCAAACAGAGTATTATAGGTTTTTGAGTAACAGTAACAATATTGAACCTCCACCAATTCTTTCACACCTTGATTCTCCAAAACGTATTGCAAGAGAAAAAATATTAGGCGATATTGATAAGTATAAAACAGAGATTGTAAAATATTTCGATCCCATAATATTCGATACTCTATTACAACCAGAAGAATATGAAATCAAAAGTAAATTTCTTTCTATTGTGTTTTGGGATATAAGTAGTTTTTCTAATTTATGTAATGACCTACTAAATTCTCCTTTTTTGATCAAGATATTTTTGCAAAAATATTTTAATTTAGCAAATAAATTAATTCATGAACACAATGGAATAATAGACAAATTTATTGGTGATGGCATTATGGCCTACTTTGGCATCCAAAATAAGAATAATGGTGCTAATGATGCACTAAATGCAGCTCTACAATTAAGAGATGATTTTTCTTCTATCAAAACATATTTTTACAAATTGATAGATGAAAATAGAATTAAAGTAGATAAGGAGATCGATATCAAATGTGGAATACATACAGGAGACGTTCTATTTGGTTTAATTCAAACAGATTATAGAGATCAAATTACGATTATTGGTTCAAATGTTAATTATGCAAGTAGATTAGAAGGATTAGCTATGGAGAATCAAATAATTGTTTCAAAAGATACACTAAAATACATTGCAAATAATTATAATGCTTCGAAGAAATATGTTGATATACAATCTTATGGCAAATCTGAAGTTTACATATTATAAATTATAGGCAGTATTTATCTTGGATCTGCTCATTTGACGTAAATCTTTTTTACTAAAACTTTATTATAACCTTATTTATTTACACATACAAAAGAAATATTGTATTGGGCTAACACTTTTAACACTTTCTGGAATAACGTAGACAGAAATAGCGGATATATGGGTAAATCAAAGAGCAATTCGATAACTAAAAAAGAGGCAAAACTAAATAAAAATAACGATATTAGCAATAATAACAATAAAACAATGATGATTCGTAAACCTATCTTTTGAAAATAATTATGCAGAATCAACAAAAATATTCTAAAAGAATATACTGATATGCCACAATAGACAGTCCTCTTTATATTTCAAGTCATTCAAAGCATTTTAGCAAAGTATTTGGAAAAAAATCAATGGGCTTAAATGGAGAAGTGAAAAATAATGGAACTGAAATAGCACAGTTTGTTCAAGTAATATCTACATATTACAATTAAATAACGTTACTCTTGGAAATATTTTACATATACTAATCCAGATGCAATTGCTTCTGGACAATCTACTCCTTATAAGATAAATGTAGGAATAGGCAATGATATATAAGTTAATGACATTGATCTCATTAAATATCATATTGATTGGCAATAGCTATTTTGTTAAACTATAAAAACAACTGCTTTAGGGTTTCAAAATTATATAGCCTTATAATAGGATAAATGGCCCTGTTATCTTAAGAAAATACTTTAACAGGGATTACCCATAAGCAATATTGATATTTATTTACATCAAAATGATTTATAATTTCCTTGCTTCAATAAATGTAAAATCTCCTTTTTCGTCATCTGAATTTATTTCAAAACCTTTTTCTTTTATTATGTCCCTAAGCTTTAATAATCGTCCTTTTAATGACTTGGTTGTCTCTACAATTATCAAAGTTCCATTAGTTGCAAGACATCTCTTGGCCTCTAAAATATAATCAATCCAATTTTTTCCCATTAGGGAAAGAGATAATATAACGATCTCCAAGTCTCCGTTATCTAAAGGCACTTTTTTCATATTGCATTCAATAACTTTATCATTTATCGCTATGTGATCAAAGCTGTATACTCTATTGACCCCTATTGCTTCCATGATTCTAGCTTCGCCACATCCAAAATCGCCAATATGAAGTCTTTTTGAAAATTGTTTTAATCTCTTAATTATTTCCTCATATGGTATTATTTTCCAACTTTTTCTAGCTTCTCTGTATTGTCGATGATATTCTTCCCATTCTTGAGGATTTTCCAAAAATTTTTTGTGAGTGGTTTCTGAATTTTCATTATTTATTACATTATTAAGTCTGGTAAAATCTCCATATTTTCTAATTCTGTGTTCTATTTCTATGGGCGTTAATTCTACATTTAAATCTCTTCTTGTAATAGCTGAAACTTCTCCTCTTTCCATTCGTTCTAACCATTTTACCGCCTCCATTGAGGCTTGTTGTGGCGTAACTAGATTCTTCTCGGGTAATCTTCCATCTACAGCACAGTCTGCTAATGTTCGTTTAAATTGTATTCTATTCCATTTGAATTTATCATATGGATATCCCGCGATATTGGCCCTAATGACATACACATTAACATTATCTTTAATTTGTCCTCGTCTAACAAGACGACCAATTAACTGCTGATATTGAGCGTTAGTCCATGGAAGGGTATTGATAATTAGCCTGTTGCATACATGCTGAATCTTGTCTACACCTGTTGAAATAGGCCGTGAAGCTATTAGAACTTGGACCCTCTTCTCTAAGAATTTCTTTAAACCAGAATGATCCGATCCTACGTATAATGAAAACGAATAACTAGCTTCTTCAACAGCTTTTGATACTTTATCAATTATTTCTGTAACATATTCTGTATATATTATGGTTTGATCTTTTATATTTTGAATTATTTTTGGTATTTTGACATTCGTTAAATATTTTTCAATTAACAAGGGATTGCTTTTTAATTCTTTTATGCCAATATTCTTAGGTTTTGGTGCAGTAACATCCAGATGTTCTGTATTTATATCAATATTATATTGTGGAAGTTCTCTTATTGAAATATGAGATAGTTTTTCATACAAGGTAACAGCATTGGGAACTGAAGGATTAGTGGAAATATCATCATATATTTTACCCGTTATTAATTCTAACAATGATCTTCCTTCCATTAGATTATTTACTACAGGTGTAGCTGAAAGCCCGAGAACTCTTACTTGTCTGTTTCTTTTTCTTACGTATGTTAAAAGACCTTCAAGATTTTTGCGTCTTTTGCTAAATTTTTCATCGCGTCTTTTTACAAAATGAATTTCATCTAAAACTACAAAATCTATTTTTTCTTTAACTAAAGATAAAATGAGATTAGGGGAATCTTCTTGGCTAAATTTATCATAATTTAATACAAGATATTGATGTTCCTTCTCATTGTATTTTGTATAAAAGGCATCTTTTCCTTTCGCAACTTTAGAATTAGAAAATATTTTCTTAATGTTTTCTTCCCATTGATTAACAACATCATTCGGGCAAATAATCAATGTCATTTTGCTATCTATAACTTGACTTGTAAGAACTGCTGAAAGCGTTTTACCTGCACCCGTCCCAGAAAAATTTCCAAAATATTGTTTAGTCATAACCTTGTAACATGTATATAATTGCATTAGAGTAGGAGGACTTGGGAATATGTAACCTCTAGGAATTTTGATTTTTTTAGTTGATTCATAGTCGGATAAAAAGGATTCTAAAACTTGGTCGTGATATCTATTTCTATTCTTCTTTTCATTTCTTATTGCCAAAATAGTATTAGTTTCATCTCTGAAGGCACTTTTCCACAATTCATCTATAGAATATTTAAGATAAAATTGAATAGCTTCTTTATCTGTATTAATGGATTCCAAAATGATGGTATTGGCAAGAATTTCTTGCGTTGTATTGATATGACCATAATCCAAAGGATCCTTATCTTCTATGATTAATTGGCTAAGATCATTAGAAGAGATAGTGTCTATTTGTTGTTCTGCATCGTTAACTGTATGTTTTAAAGTGGTTGGAATTTGAGAAAGATCAGGAGGAATGTCGGAATCTGATATTGCATAATTTTCAAATGCTTTACGACCCTTTTCTGTAGATCTTGCTTGGATAAGGTTTTTAAAAAATTGGGCATGTCGATTACTAGATTGCAAATTCAATACGCCTTTTCTTAGCAAAAAAGAATAAAGAACTGCTTCCTCCCAACCGTAAATTATTTTACTTTCAATTAAATCCCTTAATAACTTCTTTACATTATCTACTGACCATTCTTTGTCATCAGTTCCTAACCAATCATACCAATTAATCCATTCTTTTTCATATTTATCAACTGGATTGGATGGTATGTCCTTAGGTTTTTTACCAGATTTACAGTAGGCCTTCCAGGCAGGTTCATTCTCCAATTCCAAAGTATGAACATAATTACGAGCTTCATCAAATGGTCTAAATTTTTTATTTTTATTAGCTACATTTCCTGTTCCAAGCCAGTCATTCCAGTCTACTCGTTCATATCCATATACAGTAGGTTCATATGGTATATCATCAGGCTTTTGACCTGACTTACAATACTCCGTCCATTCATCTCGTCCTTTTAATCTTAACCTATGAATAAATTTTTTAGCTTCGTCATGAGATCGAAATTGTTTATTTCTATTTGCCGTCTTTCCTGTTCCAAGCCAATCGTCCCAATGTATGCCATATTCTTTCCATTCATTTTTATAGGACCTATCAGGCGTCGAAGGTATATCATCAGGTTTATTGCCGGATTTACAATATATTCTCCATTCTGTCCTATTCTTTAAACCTAAAGATTGAGCAAATCTAAGAGCTTCATCAAATGGTCTAAATTGTTTATTTTTATTAGCTACATTTCCTGTTCCAAGCCAATCAGGAAATCCTTTAAACTGTTTGCCATATACTTTTCTTGGATTAGCAGGTATATCATCAGGTTTATTGCCGGATTTACAGTATGCATGCCATTCTTTTTGGGTTAATTTAAGATCTCTTGTAAATAGTCTTGCATCGGCATAAGAGAGAAATTTCGCTTTTGAAATAGGTTTCTTAATATCTTTAGTGTTCATATATTATCTTTTTTCGTGCTAATGATAGTTATTGTATTTATATAACTAAATATAACAATTGCTTATTTCATGCTTAATTTAATTAATTTTTACTTAAGAATTTCATTTATTGAAATTCTCACCACTTAATAAAAAATACAAATGAATTCATTTCATATAAATTACTGTCTTTTTTAATGTTAGAATTATTATCTAAATAATGATAGCAAGTAATATATTCTATATTTATACCTATTTGCATTTCTTGTCCAAAATCCATAAATAGATCTAGGAGTAGATGGAGTTGATGGTACCTAATCTTATAATTATTGAAGGTGAATCAATCATCAATAATGAAAATGAACGTGATATATATTTCCTAAATAGTATATTTGCACCAACCTTTGATAATGTGACTCAATTGGTACAACATCAAAATCCATTATCATTTGAACAAGTATGTCAAAGAATACAAGATCTTGGTTTTTTGCCCATAACCATAGATGTTGTAACACAAATATTTCCAGTTCGTAGAATGAGCGGACGAGGATTAGCAAGATTGTTGAACTATTTGGTTAATCAAGGGTATAGATTACTATCACTACCACAAGAAGAGAGAAATCACATCTTAAGATTAGTAAGATAAATACAAATGTAATAAAACATTAGAGTTTCTATTGCAATCATATCCATCGTATTAAATAATTTTGATAAAATTCTATAAATTCAAAGCATCCCATTAGGATATTTCTCTATCCATTCAATTACATCCGAGGAAGCCACAGGTTTTTCTTGTATATACTAGTTAGTTATCTCTTTTATTATGTATAGCATTTATTAGACATACTATGTTAACCTACAAATATAGTCAAATTTGTTAGTAATTCTACTTAGCTGTTCATATATTCTTATAACAACACAATATAAAATTCGGTGAATTTTAAACTTAATATCATTATATCATTAAATCACAATATTTAATTATCTTTAAAGATATCGTAAACGAGTCCTCTTTTAGTAGCAAAAATGCGCCGGAAACCTCAGGGCCCTTTTCATAACTAAACCCTTTAATACTTAACTGGTTTGGTGTTTGTTCAGGCTTTTTGATTTATCGATATTAAAATCATCTGAATTCTTCTCTATTTCAAGAGACACCAACATTAAAGGAATTTCCCATATAGTACTATAATAAATTTAGATATAGAAGATTTTTTGCAAAGAATATCAATTATTGTATGAATGTGATGTATATCATAATATCATAATATCATAATAAAATTTATCGGACTGTCCATAACCTGTTTATAATCTAGCGGTGTTACCGCCGCTAAATCAACATAGAGAAAATAAAGGAAAGGTTAAGCATTTCAACTTACATACTTCTTTTATGATATCCTAGATCTTTAAATGATGCTGGTCAATCACTTTTATACAGAGATTACAATGATTTGATTATATGCTATAATATCTAACATATCCAATCCATCTTAAAAAAAAGATATGGTCAGCTATAAAATATAGATTATAAGTTAATAAATCGTTTAAAAAGAATATCTAGTGGCTAATGCCTCCTTTAGTGCGCCAGCCATCTATTGCCGTTGTCATTGATTACATTACCAGCTGTTGATGATGTTGCAGAGCCGCTATGCCCTCCATTACCCTCATGGCCACCTGAGATTCCAATATCCCCATTAGCGTTTCCCGTGATAGCAATAGAATTACCACCATTATCATCAAATCCCCCGATAGTCATGGTATTATTATTATGTGGTGGCGGTGGCGGTGAGTATGAAGTAATAGATATTGGAGACGGTGCTAGGATTGCCACCAAAATTAGCTACGTACATCTCCCTATTCTGAATCATATGCAATACATCATGGACCAGCACCTGGACCAGTTTCAAAATATATGATAGTAACCACTTTATTTGTAGAAGTATCTATTTCCGAGACGGTGTTAGAATAATAATTAGTTAAATGAGGCTTGGTCATAATGAGTTCCATCTTCTTTTATCTCAAACTCCATGTCGGCAAGTACCGAGCATATACTTTATTGACTTGATTAGATTTGTTGGTTTATAGTTATAGTATACCGTTATTAATATAATAAAACCGATAAGAGTACAATGTAGATACAGCGTGATCTACGTGCAGGTAATGGGTCTATCCTAAAGATTGATTTGATATGTTCTATCAACGATGGCTCTATCGATATTCTTCTTCTGTTGTAGATAGACTGTCCTAAATTCGATTCATAAAGACATACAAGATCGAGCCTCTTCCTAAAAGTACTTTCATATCGCACTAATCTGGGACAAACCTGATTATCTCAATACTCCTTTGCTATACTCGTACAGTATCTTATCATCGTATCCCGGATCAGCCATCATATAACATACCAATGGTGAAGAGAAAATAGAAAAAGAAGAAGACATTAGAGGAACATACATCTGATTGTCTGGTACATTAGCAGTAGTAGTTACATCTCTGCTCTTAGAGGTACTAGAAGATCTCTTGTTGTTGATCCGAGATGGAGTTTATATCCGAAAACCCATCCCTTATTGTTAGTATGACTATAGTCCCACCACCTTGCATCTGTATCAATGCCAGAACGAGGCACTATTCCTTCTTTTTTCATGGATGATTTATGCCATACAGGACCTTTTGCTTTTAAAAGTACTATCTATTGCTGTTATAGAAGGGTCTGCTAGGCCAATTGTAACAATTAGATATCCCATTGTTGATGATATTCTTTCTTTTATATCAGTAGGCATGGTCTTCAATCGTCTGTCAAATGTACGCCTACTGCTAGGTATTGTTATGAGACCACATGCTAGTACAAGTTTATGGTTATACTTACAATCTGTATTAAGAAAAGTATGTAATCCTTGTTGGAATCGATTCAAATAAACCATCATATCCTTACAATAAAGCATCTTAGAAGGACTGTTGTTGGTGAATATCCATACGGTCTGCCACGTTTCCTCCTTGGTACACTCGGCTATGGTATAAGACCATCAAATACAGGATATCGAAAAGGATGATACTTTAATCTATCAAGATCTATTCTTTGAGAGCGTGTTTCTCAAAATTATCTCAAGGTTAGCTTTAAGATATATGACATATTGAAAACAGATATGAATTATGCCCCAGCCTCAATTATCTCTATTTTAGGTGTTGCTTTCTCTTTCAAGACTATCTTTTATCTCCTTTTTGTTCGTATAATCATAAAACTTGATTCCTTTTCTACGTATGAATTTTTGTTGATATAGTATAGTCTGATAATATCTTGTCTTATCGAATCATCTATCTTAAAAACCTTGATAGATGGTAGATATCCATATCGGTACAATATCCAAAAGGAGAGGTTTAAAACTCCGGTTCTGTTATCCAAATAATTCTATAATTAGGTCAGGGAATATTTGATGATGGACATAAATAATCAATAAATAGAGATAGAAAAATATACAAAAGACACAAAACTGGAATTAATTTCCCATAATATATCTATAGTGGATTTCGAATAAAAGGAAGGACGTAAGGAAGAACGTAATATAGGTTTACTTACGGTATTTAATGAATCAGGACAATCAAATATTATCACTATCCAACGCTTTTGAATATACTGAAATCTTTAATAATAGATCGTCTCCAGATTGTACATATATAGAGATTATTTATATTTTAATCCATCAATCTAGGTTTGTTGGTCTATTAATATGACATTAATAATCCATTGGAAAATTCATGATAAGTTCCATAGGCCTTTAGATTTTTGATGTTTATTTGAAATATATTTACTCATCATTCTAAGCAATAGTAGTT
>JAICXY010000008.1 GCA_025934495.1 Candidatus Nitrosocosmicus sp. | reverse complement strand
GTTTTTCTGCTCTTCTCCTTTTGCATTAGAATTTACATGACCTTTATTTACCAAAGTATTATATCTAAAATATGATGTTATTTATCATATAAACACAAATTATATTCAAATTTCATTTGTAGATTAGAAATTTCATCCAATTGTCGATTCATTTTAAGTGAATAGAATTTACATTGGAAGAAATACATAATTGCACGATTTTATTTATCAATAAGCATGGGATACAAAGAGTAGGTTCTAGTTTTGGATTTGGCGGGCCTTTTTTTCCTATTACTACGATATCTGAAGTAGATGTTTTTGAAAATATTTCACAGATGCTCAAAAATGAAGATAAGATTTCTTTCTATGAAAATCTTTTACTTGATTCTTACCATTATTTTTCTAGATATCAATTCAATACTGCTATTATAATATGCAATGTAGCACTAGAAGCGATTGTTGCAAATCATCTAAATACAAAACTAATAAAAATTGGTAATACTCATGAAAAAGCATTTAACACAATTTCAGATATTTTTTCTCTTAGAAAGTCTAGCGGTGAAAAGGGAGGTTTACACAAAGTTATTGGAAAGGATTTTCAAGATATAGACGGAAGGTCTTTTAAAGATAATCATGATTTATGGGAAAAATTTAATCTTATTAGAACTGTGAGAAAAAAATGCAGTACATCTCATATTACTACGCTAAATGAGTAAAAGGCTAGAGAAGCAATGTTAAATATCATATACATTATAAAATGGATACAAGAAGATATCGTAAAATAAGATATTTTATATGAATCAAACTGATTAAATAAAATATATTGTATCTCTATTTCATAATTATCTTTTAATAATTAAATCTCATTTTAATTAATTTTTTCAAAATAATTGTACGTCTATAAAAATTATTATCGGTATCGTTATTTTTTCTTTTTAAAGCTATAACATATTCCTTCTGTTCAGAATTATTTTTATCCTCTAACATATCCAGATTTGATTTAATATTATTATAAAAAAATAAAATAAAAAAGAGTATTTGATTATACTCAGAATACTTTTTTTTATGTATTTTTATTATTGATGGGATGCAGCTGCATTACCGCCTACGTTGAAGTTTGCACATGCTGCTGCATTATTACCTGAAGTAGAAATTGGGGAATTTGCACCGGCTGTTAGAACTGTTGAATGTTGATGTTGGTTACATCCTTGATGAATACTTTGGTGTATGCTAGAGTGTTTGCCATGGTGGTGGTGATGTGAGAAGAAGTGGTGGTGGTGTCTATGTGCAAAGGCATTGTCTGCGCTAGATACGATTGTACCTGCTATCATTATTGCTGAAAGTGCTACTACTACTAAAGCTATTGATGCTTGTTTTTTAGTTATAGTTTTCATATAGTGATTGTTTTTACAAAATATAGCGTATATTTGTAGTATTACACTTTCTAGCAGAATATTATCCTTTTTATTTATACTATAATTTAATCCTGAAAAGTTTATAGAACATTATTTTATAATTAAATACTTTAAGAGATTATCTACTAATGATTTAGAATTATTAAACGAGGTATTGAGTAAAATGGTAATTTATTGTAGTTATTTGAATATATATCGAATTGGCTCTGTTAACTTAAGCGCTTTTTACTTTATTGTAGTGGTAAGCAAACAGGTTCAGCCATTTCTTTACATGACTTAATTTACATTTCTTTCTTTTACATGGAAAATAATCATCAAATTATCGGTTCTATCCTTTATATTGCATCGTTCTTTTAATCCGGCTTTTCTCAAAAGGAGAATGGATGTGATGTGATAAACTCGAATCTGCATGCCTAGGGATACCAAGTGCCTCCATCTGTTGATATTGCTACTGCTGCTGAATGGTTTCTATATGCATGAACTAGTTTTGACAGAAATCTTTCAGCAACAAACATGTTTCGCTCTTTGGATATATTTAGTGCGAGAATTTGCTTGTTTTCTGCTGGCTCAATTATTGCAACCCAGAGCCATATGAGTTCTGACCCAACTCTGATTATAGTCTCATCAACGATGAATGCATAGATTCGCTTTCGTTTTAGAGTCATAATTCTTGGTTGATGTTTTTGAATCCATTTCCAGATTGTAACGTTACTCCTCTTGACAATATTTAAAAAAGACAGTGCTTTGGCAACACTTCTAGTTGACAAACCCAAAAAATACAAATACAAAGCACAACCAATACCATATAAAGACATTCTGTTTTCTGAAGGTCATACAGGAAACAGAACATCATCAAGCTATAGGCTTTTTGTTAAGTTAACAGAGCCAGTAAATGAAATATTTCCATATAAATACTATGTAAAGAATTAACCAGAAGAAAAACAGATTCCATATGTTCATTAGATTCATCGTCATCTTCAGGTTGACCAGCCCTAGCCATCCCAATATGGCTATGAGCGTCAATAAAAGCAGGAATTACAACAACATCCTCAGCAATAATTTCAATTTCACTTTGAGATGGTTTCTCTTTGCCAGCATATGAAATAATATCATCTCCAAAATAAATATAACAATCAGTTTTTTCATCCACACCATCGTATAGGGGATAATTTAATTATTTTCACATTAGATCTAAATTTAATTTGATATATACCATATTAATTTTATGGGACATAAAGCAAACAATTTTTTATAGAAAGTATTAACTTAATAAAAGATTATAAAAAAGATATAAATATAAAAAAAAACTAGTATCACCCACAGTTGTCTTATAAAAAAGATTACATCTTTATTCCAATTAAAATTTTAACATTAACTTTATTTATAATAGCTTTTTCAATCAGTTTTAACTCATTCTTCACATATGCTCAGACACATGTAGTCATAAAGAATAATAACCATAAAAATATCTATATTCAGAATTATTCCATAATCCATGATTTAGATAAAAAGGTAATTATAATTGGTTCTATTGCAGCACCTCATAATTTAACTTTAACCTCACCCGTAGAAGTAACACTAGGGTTAAATATTTATAACAATTTTTCTAAAAAATATGAAATAATTAAGGAGCAGCCATTTAAAAATCCAATTTACAATGTCGACGAACCAATTCCTTTTAAATTTATAATAAATCCAAGCAAATTTTACATAAATTCAAGTTCTGTTCCCTATATTTACAGTATTAAAAAAGCAAATGGGCAATCAACCAATATCAATACATTTGCTTTAAAATATAATGAGGCACTTTTGGGTCCATCCAAGGAACTGTATGGTACTGTTACAAATACTGCACCTAATATAATAAAAAATTTAACACTATATGCAATAGTTCATGGAAAAAACGGCACCCAAATTGATTCTGTCAAAACAACAATCCCATTTATAAAACCATACGAAACTGTAAAGTTTAGTCTTATACCAAATAGAATTGTAAAAGATCTTGTTTCTACATATAGTTGCGTTGGTGGGAATTTGCAGGATATTAACGCTTATCAAATAATCAAAATAAATTCAAATAAAACAATAGGTTACAAGTTTTCAGGATTTATGGAAATCGATTCAATAAATTACGATAAAGAAACTGATCAATTCAGATTAAATGTAAACAATATCTATCCAATCTCTGCAGCATTATCGTTACAAATAATACCTTTACAAAAAAATCCAATATCTATTAAAATAGACGGTCATGAAGATAATTCAAAAACTATAGATAACAAAGAAAAATCAAAGATTGATTTACTTATACCCCAAGGCAAACATGAAATAAGTATACATGGAATTAATAGCTAGCCTAGATTACCTAGAGCACATCCTAAAAGTCGATAGAATTATAGATCTTTTTTTGATAAACTGTGGTCTTCATCTAGAAGAAGGAGAAAAATTAAACAACCTCCACACTCAAGGTTCCAGATGAATTATGGGATAAGATCAAGACTATTCTTCCAAGGGAGAAACCACTCAAGACAGTTGGTCAACCAATTAATCCATACAGAAAAGTGGTTGATGGAATTATCTATTTGCTACGAACAGGTGTCAATGGAAAATGCCACCCAAATAATACGGGTCGAGTTCTATATAACGGTCATCATAGATTTCAGCAATAAAATAGACTTGATATATTCGATTACAATACAATAGTTGCCAATTTTTTTATTTCATTCTTTGTTTTTACTAGATCTACGTTACTAGATGGTTATCAATAGGATATTTAGATGAGATTTATAACGACAATAGTTTGTACTTGTAAAATAGTCCAATTAAAATTAAACATTTTTTCTAAAACAATATAAGCATATTTTAACTTTATCGTAGGCTAATGAGTGACATTAATAAATTTAAAAAAGTTTATCTTGGATTCCATTCATTTAAATAAATTGAATAAGTTCAAAAAAATACTAGCTACTATTGATGGGTCTCCTCAATCCATGAGAGCTGCAGATTATGCAATTAAAATTGCTCAAAAATATGATTCTGAACTTATTGCTTTATATGTTTTATACTCGAAGATTGGCTTTGCATTTTATACCGAGACTGTGACCGGAATGATTACACCAAGTTCGATAAATGAATTGATAGATCAGGCTAAAAAGGAAGCTGAAAAATGGTTTGATGAGATTCGCGAAAAATGCAAGAATGTAAATCTACAAATTAAAACAGAAGCAGTTATCACGGCCATTTCAATAGTAGAAGCAATAATTAGTTACTCAGAAAAAGAAAACATTGATCTCATAGTTACAGGTTCAAGAGGCCGATCGGCATTTAAAAAACTTATTCTAGGGAGCACCGCATCGGGAATTATGACTTATGCCCATTGTCCAGTAATGATAACCAAATGAAAGTACGATGCAGTAATAAAATTTTGGTTTCAGCACGATATAACAAGTATTAATTTTTAATAATATTTTTATTATATATAACGTTATCAACATAAAATGGATTCGTTTCTTTAACATTATCAATAGAGTTGAAATTTATAATCCAAGAATTAAGGATATGGACGTTCTACAGCATTCTTTGTTTTTTGCAGTAGAGCGATTTTTGTGCAATCCTGATTACACAAACTCCAACATACATTTATAAAAAAGTTATAGGATAAAAGTAATTTTTTAACCTTTAGAATTTCTTAAAGAAATCATTTACTAATAGACAATTTTGAAACTAAGATCATCAAGAATAAAGATATTGTAATCATACAAAATAACATTATCGGAACTTGATTGTAAAATTTCTGAGGCATGTTTAATCTAATTAAAATCAACCTGAGCCTCCCTCCAGATAAAATATTATAAAAAACAAGTAATGAAAATATTCCAGATATTAGAATTATGTTACCCCAAAGTGTAAAAAATAATTTATAATATTGATATCCAGTATTGATACCAAAAAAAATTAATCCAGAGATAATAGAAACTATCGAAGAATATAAAATTATTTTTTGGAATTTTGGCAAAATTACCGATAAACTACCATTTTTATTTAATGGTCTTATGATTAATACAACTACAAACATAATATTCCACCACATAAAAGAAGATATCAAATGAATGATATTGATAAATATTTGTAATTCATATATCAATACAAACAAGAAATCATATCGAATATAAATTCCAATTTTATAAAAATGGCAATACAATTATTATTTTATTTAAGTAAAATATAATAAAAATAAAGAAGATGAGAATAACCATTGATCAAGTTATTAGTCAAAATTGGAATAATCATTCCCGTTTAATTTAATTCATTGTAGAGGCATATTTAATGGAATGATCATAAGAATGATATACATAATAATTATAAAAATCATAAAGTTCATTCATGTACGACAGGTATAATAACAAATGGACCGCCAAAACTACTAGCAATCCATAAGAATATTTTATAATATAGTACTATGCTCATATGATAAAGAATCGAGATTTAGGAATGTACCATGAACAACGTCACATTCCATTCAAGAACTATAATTAGGTAGAATATATACAAAAGAATTCAAGTATCCAAAAGCATGATATGTAAATTAATCAGATATTTCTTGACCAAGTGTTAGTTTATTTCAGGAAACACCTATCAATAAATATATTACATATTAAAAAATTTGAATAAAACTAAAAAATGGAATTGACACAATATTTTTGTAGATCTTAATTATTATCATCTATTCTCATTGAAGGTACAGTTTGGATGTATTTAAAACAATGTTAATTCATTTCTACTTATGATGATGCGAGCCATAATTTTCAGTACTTTCACTAGTTGGTGTTGGTGTGTTACTACTAGTAGTAGCAGGATTACCAAAAAGTAGACCTAAAATATTACCAATGTTCTTTCCTCCTTGGATATTGACATTATTATTCTTATTGAAAATACCTTTTGCAAATACTTTGTTTAACATTAAAATTGTAGGTGCAGTAGATATAACGAAAAATATCAATGATGCAATGAAGGCCATGCCGATTATTTTTAAATTCATAATAATAACGTTGGAAAATAAATACTTAAATTTTTTATAATATTCATATAAAGATATATCACATATTCATTTATTATGAAGTTTATATACTGGTTTACTAATTAAGTGATATCTTTTTCAATATCAGGAAAACTCGGTCTATTGATTCGATACAGAAGTATAATTAACATAAAAATTATCAATTTTATCATACATCAAAATAAGAATTTACATTCATACCACAATAGAGAAATTGATAGAAAATCTAAACCTAAAAAAAAATTCTCCAGTTATCCATATCACTTACGGTAATTGAAGTTATCCAAAGATTTATCATCCAAATTTTTATGATTTGTTATTAAGAATGAGAAACACATTTAAAAAGACAATAAATAATTAATTAAACAATTATAAATTTTATTGAGATTATTCTATCATATTTCTAATAAAGTTAAAAAAATTATTTAAAAAATTAATAACAATACATAAATAATACTTGTAACATATATATAATGTAGTGAAATGAGTTCCTTTTCTAAAGTTTCAAATGGAAGATCAACTAGCTTTGCTCAAAGACATAAAAATAAAATTATATTGGGATTAATTGTAGCAGCTATTTTAATAGTGGGATTTCTATTAAGCGGTGGAACAATACCAAATAGCAATATAGGATACAAAACCCTACCAGTCTACAAAACAGGTATGGGTGCAATTAATGGGTATATAAGTGGGCCATTAGGTTTGCCTGCCGTTGGTGCAACAATAATTGCAGCACAACAAGGAGGCAAAGGTGTGACAGAAAATGCAGTTATTTCAATCGATGGAAAATATGTGTTTAGCAATCTACCTCCAGGGCAATATATATTAATGGTAGCATTTCCGGATGGACAAAACAGAGTTTTAAATAACGTAATAGTTGATACAGGATCGATACAATCAATCAATATTAAATATTAATTTTTTTTAAAGGATGTCAGTATCAAAATATATTACTTTTTTAAGTTAATCAATCATAATAATTATTATTTAAAATATGGGATAAAAGATATATTTGTTCGCCAGGCAACTGTCCAAGTTTTTTATCTTTAATTTTACCAATATCGAAAGATCCACAACAATTTTGTGTTTTCTTAAAAAATTTGATCAAAAAGGAGACATTTTTTTTTCTAAAAGAAAATAAAAACTGTATATCATCTAGAGTTTTTTTTGATAAAGGAGGGGTCTTTGGAAAAATTTCAATCAAAACCGAATCAACCATAGGTTGAGGAACAAAAGAAGAAAAAGGGATGTCTAATAATATATTTATAGAAAACCGATATTGAGACAATACCGAAATGGCCCTATAGTTTTTATCTCCAGGAGATGATAAAAGCTTTTCAACGAATTCTCGCTGTAATAAAAGAATACCTTTTTTGAAATCTTTTTGACATAACCATGAAAAGGCATTACGGCTTTCATAATACGGCAAGCTAGAAAAAAAAACATCAAAATTGACCATAATATCGTTATCAAAACCATTCAGATTAAATAAGTTCAGATTATCATAAGACATTTTTTCTTTACAATGAAAATAATAAAAAGGGTCAATTTCAAATGAATAAACCATTTTAGAAATTTTACAAAGTTCAGTTGTTAAAATACCATTTCCAGTTCCAACTTCATATACAATATCATTTTTATTAATTTTAGATAATTGGATAATTTTTTTAACAATAGTTTTATCTACTAGAAAATGTTGACCAAGTGATTTTTTTTGTTTTTTAAGATTGTTTTCCAACATTCTAATTCAAATAAATACATATTTTCACAATTAGAACAAATCAACGAATAGTCTCAGATTTAAAGAGAACATTATCACTTTCTTACAAAAATATTCATACGGGTATCTCCAGAAATTTCATCGCATATCCTTTTTGCAATATGTTTTGATGCATCTCTCAAACCGGTCCTATCATGAAGATCCATAAATGAAGCAAATTTTTTTTTATCTCGTTCATCCAATATAGATTTCATATATGTCTTTCCTATACCAGGAATAAGCTCAAGGGAATGAACCCTAGGTGTCATGGGTTGTGCAGAATTAAAATAATCAACAAAACGGGCTTCGTTTTCATTAACGATTTTTTCAACAACGCTCTGTAATTCATTTTTTGCAGTTGGAGTAAGATGATTATAATCGATTCTCCCCAAAACACTTAATATTTTTGCTCTTCCCTCTTTTCCAATATATACCCGTTCACCTATACCGAATTTTTCATTCCTTATTCCTAACAACTCAAGAATAGTCAAATGCTCTTCGCCTATTGCCTGAACTATTATTCCCTCCCTCATCCTTACAATCGAGGATTTTCCATTTTGAATATAATCTAATACATAGGCATACTCCTCAAATTTTCTAGGTGGATATGTTACTTTGTTTCTATTATAATTATCCCTATTCGATAAAAATTTTGACAAATTGATTCTTTTTTAATCCACTATATGATTTTCATTTAACTTTCAATACCAGGTTCATCTTTATGAGTCGCTATATCGTGATTAGATAAAAGGATCGATTTTATTTTTTCTAATTTTTCAGTTACTATTAATTTTTTCCATCCAAATGTAAATGCCCGCAATTCTTCCAAAGATTTAGGCATTACATTTACTAATTCTACAGCTTCTTCCATAGAAAGGTCACCTTCGTTAACAAGATTGTCAATCATCACTTTTGCATTATCATAATCAGTTTTTGCAAATTTTTTAGAATAATCATAAGTCCACCGCTGAATTTGATCCATTTCATCCAACGAGACAGATTCTAGGATTTTTTTTACTTCAGATAAGGAAATGATTTCTCGTTTTATTACTTCCGTCAATTTCGAGTACACACTCTTGTTATTCGGTTTTAGTTAATTGACGGATATGGTTAAATTTGGTTTGCAAATATTTTGGTTTATTCCCAAACATCACCATCACTTTCATAGTTCGTCTTCCTATAGATTCAATTGTACCCACACGACCCTGAAAACGTCTATGAGGCATGGTGGTATGTTCACTTGGATCTATATTTACCACAACTTTATCCCCTTGTTTATAATTAATAAGTAAATATGATACACCTGTAACTTTATTTGATTTTGTCAAGACCGATCTGGATTTTCTTCTAGTTCCGTGTGATGAAGGCATGAAATAATTTTCATATTAACCCTAATAAAAATTATTTACATAATATACATATTATTCATTACAGTAAACTTATTGATTTATTTTTAGATAGGTAAATATATTGAGCAAAAAAAGATTTTATGAAAATATAGACAATATTTCAAATGACAATATCTACAAAAACAAAATTAAATATATAGACTATTTTATTTTTTTGGATCGGAAATACCATCATCACCAATGGTAAAAACTATTTCACTTTCAGGATGATATGGAGAATCAACCATTCTAGCTATTCTATTTCTGCCTGATTTACGCAAAAAAATTCTATAAGTACTAGAATGAGCAATAATATTACCTCCTGCTGCCTTAAATGAATTCCCACTAAAAATTGAGTCAGGGGTTGATTGTACTTGATTTGTTAACAAAACAGCAATTTCAAATGTTTCAGCTAATCGCATAACAATATGGATTAACCTGTTTAATCGCTGTTGTCTTTCAGAAAGAGCAGCTAGACCTATAAATTCAGATCGATAAAGGGAAATAATAGAATCAATAATCATCAGCTTAATATTATGCGAATCTATAACCTTACCAGCTTCTGATAAGATCAATTCATGGTGTGAACTACTATATGCTTTTGCAACAAGAATATTATCCAATATTTTAATCGAATTTAGATTTCTGTGCATTGAAATGGATTCGATTCTTTCGGGCCGAAAAGTATTTTCCGTATCAACATATAATGCGTTTCCTTTTAAGCCCCCATCAGAATAATCTTGTTGTACCATAACACAAGCAGTATGACACAACTGTGTTTTACCCGTTCCATATTCTCCACAAATCTCAGTGATTGATTTTGTTTCTATGCCACCTCCTAAAAGATAATCGAAGTTTTTCGAGCCTGTTGTTATCTTGCCAATATTTTTGCGTTTATAATAAAGAGAGGTTGCAGGAATAAATGGTTTGTCAATTATCCCAATGTCTTCTAAAGTTGTTAAAGCTTGAGCACATATTAAAAAAGATTCGTCAATATCAATTCCAGCTTGTGTTGATAACTCAAACGGTCCACTAACTATCAAATCTTTTAATGAAGAAAATCCTGACTTTTTTAAAAGAGCAAGTGTATTAATAGATACGTCTTTCAAATTATCTATAGAAAAAGATTTATCAGAATTAAAAGCCAAATTATACAATAGATTAGTAAAACCCAATATTTCAATAATACTAAATAATTTAATATTTTACTTTTATATATAACAATTAATTTGGCAATATGCATCGTAAACTGATTAAAAGATTTAGAACAAAATCATAAAACAAGATAATTATAGAATGTTTAAATCTAATATAAAATATAAATAATTTAATCACCAGCATAAAACAATCATCATTTGACGTGATAATTAATTGATTATTGATTTAAATATAAAAAATAAAAATATTTTAGTAATAGGTGGAGGTATCGAAGGTACTAAAAAGGTCAAATTGCTTGCTAACTACAAATGCAACATAACAATAATAAGCAAAGAATTTGATAAAGACATTATAAATTATGAAAAGAAATACAATTTAAAATTAGTTCGAAAAAATATTGAAGAGATAGACATTTTAGACAGATTTAAAGAGGTATTCATAATTTTTGCCACAACAAATGATAAATACCTTAACCAAAAAATAATAAATTGGGCAAAAAATGCAAAAATACTTGCATATTCTACCAATGAACATGAAAAAAGCGACTTTAGTCTCTTGTCAGTAATAAGCATAGATGAACTAATTCAAATAGCAATTTCTACATCAGGAAAGAGTCCCATAATGAATAAAATAATAAAGAACAAAATAGAAGGCACTATAAAAAATATAATAGGGAATAACGATATTGAAAATATAAAAATTCAAGAATTTGCTAGAGCACATGCTAAAAAACATATAGAAAACCCAAATGAAAGGAAAGATTTTTTATATAGTTTAATAAATAATTCGGAAATACAAGATTTAATAAATAAAGATAACATTGAAAAGGTTAAAGAAAGGATTATTAAGATATTAGATAAATTGGAGGATAACAAAGGCAGATGACAGCGCATTTAACTTTACAATCATCACAATTTGTAAATTTAAGAGTTACCTTCAAAAATTCACCAATACATATTTTAGAAAAATTCACATTTAAAGATATTAATAATGCATATAAAAATTTGATAGATTCCACAGAAATAGAAGAGTGTTTGATATTGCAAACTTGCAACAGAGTAGAGATTTACGGTGTAGGGAACAATCCACACCCAGATAAAATTACTGAATTATGGGCATCCCTAATAAATGTCCCTGCGGATGAAGTTAGATCAAATATTATAATCGAGGTTGGAGAAGACGCAATAAAACACCTTGCTAATCTAACCTCTGGTTTAGATTCATTAGTAATAGGAGAAGATCAAATACTTGGACAAGTCAAAAGATCATTAGAATTTGCTAGAAAAAATGGGTTTTCCGGTCCCAATTTAAATGTTCTTTTTGATAGAACTATAAAAATAGGAAGTAAGGTAAGAACAGCTACCGGAATAAACAAAGGAAGCGTATCCGTAGGTTCTATGGCAGTAAACTTAGCATCAGAATATTTTGACGATATTAATGAAAAAGGAATTCTACTGATAGGCTCAGGAGAAGGTGCAAGCTTGATAGCCAAATCATTAAAGCAAAGAAATATCAAATTTTTTATTAGTAGTAGGACTTTTGATAGAGCAAAATCTTTTTCCGATACAGTTGGTGGCGTACCTATACCATTTGAAGAGGCTTTACAAAAACTAAATGAAAATATAGATATGGTATTTATTTCAACCATTGCACCATATTATTTGCTAACATACGAAAGAATGGCAGACATAATGCAAAATAGAAAAAAGGGATTAATGATTTTTGATTTATCTAATCCTCGAACAGTAGAAGATAAAATTGCCGAACTAAACAAAATCAAATTAGTAAATATAGATCAAATTTCAGAAATTGTAGAAAAAAATGTAAAAAAAAGAAAAAAAGAGATACAATTTGCAGAAGGAATAATAGAGGAAGAAATCACCCTAATTAAAGAAACAATAAAAAGAAAAAGTTCAGAGCCAGCAATTATTACGATTTTTAAAGATGCAGATTCCATCAGAGAAAAAGAATTTAAAAAGGCTTTGTCATTGATCGGAGCCAAAATAGATGAAAAAGATTTGAAAATTCTAGAGCAGTTTTCATATGCCCTAGTAGAGGGAATACTGGCCGCACCAATGAATACCTTAAGAAAAGAATTTTCAAAAAATAACAAAAACAATAGCGAATTAATAAATCTGGCATTAAAACTGTTTAATTATGAAAGACTATAAAACAATAAAAAAAAACACCCCATCTAACTCAAATTATAGAGATGAGTTTAAATTTTTATTAAATAAGTCTAATACAAACTACAATATTTTTCCAAAAATGAGGTTAAGAAGATTAAGGAAAAGCGAAGCAATAAGAGATCTCTTACAAGAAACACATTTGTCAATAAACGACTTGGTAGTCCCGTTATTTGTTCAAGAAGGAATCGACAAAGAAGTAGAAATTGAATCGATGCCAGGAATTTTCAGATTTCCAATAGATTCAATACTACAAGAAGTAAAAGAAATTGTCACTCTTGGAATAAAGGCAATAATACTCTTTGGTATCCCATTAAAAAAAGATAATTTTGGTAATAGTTCATTCGATCAGAAAGGAATAGTACAACAAGCGATAAAAATTATTAAAGATACATTTGGCGATAAATTAGCAGTTATTTCAGATGTTTGTCTTTGTCAATATACATCTCATGGTCATTGTGGAATAATCAAAGATAATAGAATTGATAACGATCGTACTTTAAGTATTCTAGCAAAAACCGCTCTAAGTCATGCCAAATCTGGTGCAGACATAGTAGCACCTTCGGCTATGATGGATGGTCAAGTAAAAATATTAAGAGATATTTTAGATGAAAATAATTACCAAGATACATTGATTTTAGGTTATTCAGCAAAACAAGCATCATCGTTTTTTTCCCCATTTAGAGATGCCGCTCATTCATTACCTAGTTTTGGAAATAGGCATTCATATCAGATGCCTTTTACAAATTTAAGGGAAGCCCATAGGGAAATAATATCAGATATGGAAGAAGGAGCAGACATTTTAATGATAAAACCAGCTATTCCAAATTTAGATTTAATTTATTCAGCAAAACAAAACTCTTTTCACCCTATTGCAGCATACAGCGTTTCAGGAGAATATTCAATGATAAAGGCAGCATCATTAAATAACTGGATTGATGAGGTATCTGCAATAACAGAATTACTAACATCCATTAAAAGAGCAGGGGCAGATATAATAATTTCCTATCATGCAAAAAAAATGGCAGAAATTCTTTCAAATAGTAAATAACAAAAATGAAAATCCGATACAATTATAACTTTTTTATAGAATATATATTTATTTGATGTTTGACAAATCCAAGGTATTATTTGAAAAAGCTTGTAAAATAATTCCTGGTGGAGTTAATAGCCCTGTTAGATATTTTAAACCACACCCATTTTTTGTTGAATCAGGAAATGGAAGTAAAATATTCACTCAAGATGGCAATACATTAATCGATTATTGTATGGGTTATGGAGCGGTTTTTTTAGGCCATAACAATAAAGATATCGCACTAGAAGTTAAAAATCAAATAGATAAAGGAAATTTATTTTGCATTCCCACTGAAAAAGAAATCGAGTTGGCAGAACAGTGTACTAAAATAATTCCGGGAGCAGAAATGGTAAGAATTACAACTACAGGGGCAGAAGCTACTATGCATGCAATAAGACTAGCAAGAGCATTTACAAAAAAAAAAAAAATTATTAAATTTGATGGAGGATATCATGGTGCTTTTGATGATGTTATAGACAAGGCAGGATCGGGTGCAATAGAAATAGAAAATGTAGAAGATGGAATACTACTAGATGAGAGCATAAAAAAGACCTTGACAATTCCTTTTAACGATATTGAAATATTAGAAGCGACCATAGAAAAAGACAAAAGTAATGAGGACAGCATTGCTTGTATAATAATAGAACCCATCTTAGCTAATTCTGGTCTAATACTTCCAGAAAAAGACTACTTGAATAAGATCAGAAAAATTACTAAAGATAATAACATAGTTTTGATTTTTGACGAAGTAGTAACAGGTTTTAGACTTTCACTTGGAGGTGCAAGTGAATTTTTTGGAATAAAAGCAGATATAACAACATTTGCAAAAGCTTTAGGAAACGGTTATCCTATTTCTTTAATAACAGGAAAAAAAGAGATAATGTCTCAGTTAGCACCAATTGGAAAAGTATACCAGGCTAGCACATATGCAGGCAATCCATTATCCGTTACAGCATCGTTAAAAACATTAGAGATTTTAAGCAAGAATAAAAATATTATTTATCCAAAAGTAAGCAAAACATGTGATAGGATAGTAAATGGAATAAAAGATATTGCACAGGATAAAAAAATAGAAATAGCAGTAAATTCGATAAGTTCGATGTTTCAAGTATTCTTTACAAAAAAATTAGTTAAAAACTATCAAGATGCAAAAATGTCCAATATAAACAAATTTAATGAATTATTTAAAGCGTTACTTTATAATGGAGGCATATTTATCCCACCTTCACAATATGAAACATGCTTCATTTCGAACAATCATGAAGAAGAAGATATCGAAAAAACACTTGAGTCATATGATAAAGCACTAACAAAGGTGAAAAACCTTTAAAGAGATAGTAATAGCAACAAGGGCCAGTAAATTAGCTATTAATCAAACAAATTCAATTATAAAATTATTAAAAAAAGAAAATACAGAAGTAAATTACAGAATCGAAACGTTTGCAACAAAAGGAGACAAAGATAAACGTCCATTTTTTGCAATAGATCAGAATGGAGTTTTTGAAAAGGAAGTAAATGATTCATTGTTGCAGTACAAAGCAGACTTTGCAGTGCATAGCCTCAAAGATCTACATGCAGGGTTTTCAAATAAATTGATAATTGCCAGTATACCAAAAAGAGAAAAACCTCATGATGTGTTTATCAATAATATTAATAACAATAAAATAAACCAACTAAAATCTGAATCCGTAATAGGAACAAGTAGCATTAGAAGAGCCATTCAAATTAAAACCAAATATCCATCAATAATAATCAAATCAATAAGAGGAAATATTGAAACTAGAATTACAAAATCAAAAGAAAACAATTATGCTGGCATAGTATTAGCAGAAGCAGGATTAAAAAGGCTCGGACTTGAAAGAAAGATAACTCAAAGGTTAAATATCCAAAGCTTCACACCTGCACCCGGTCAAGGATCTTTAGCTATTGTTTGCAGAAAAGATGACAGTGATCTCGTAAAGATTTTGAAAAAGATTGAGCATATTTCTTCAAGAAAAGAAATAGAAGCAGAAAGAGCCTTGATTGACAACATAGGAGCAGGATGTACTGTACCCCTAGGGGCGCTAGCAATAATTAATAAAAATGGTAATAAATTATCATTGATTACCTCTATTTATTCTTTAGATGGTAAAAAATCTATAAAATACAAAGAAGAAGGAAATGCAAAATATCCTATCAAATTAGGAACAGATGTAGCGAAATATCTTATTTCCAAAGGAGCAAAAGAGATGGCAGATGAATGGATTAAAAATGTTAACAATAAAGATAATAATATTATAAAAGGAATGATTATTGAATGAGTAAAACAAATAACGACAATGATAGTAACAGAGAAACAAGCAACAGTGGCAATTTGGGAAAAATATTTATCTGTGGCGCTGGACCAGGAAATCCAAAATTATTGACAATTAGAGCCCTTGAACTAATAAATGAGTCTGACGTAATTTTATACGACAGGCTGGTAGGCGAAAATATCATCAAATTATTTCCAGAGAGAACTGAAAAAGTCTATGTAGGTAGAGGCATTGGAGATCCGACTACTCATCAAAATAAAACAAACGAACTAATGCTAGAGTATTCAAAAAAAGGAAAAAAGGTATTAAGGTTAAAGGGAGGCGATCCATTTATTTTTGGCAGAGGAGGCGAAGAAGCAGAATTTTTAAAATCCAATAATATATCGTTTGAAATAGTTCCAGGAATCACTTCAGGAATAGGTGCAGCAATATATTCAGGCATTCCCCTAACTCATAGAAAATATAGCTCATCAGTGGCATTTGTAACGGGACACGAAGATCCGGAAAAAAAGACACCAATTGTAAATTGGGAAAAATTATTTGATGTTGTAGATACAGTGGTAATATATATGGGTACTGAAAAATTGGAAATAATAATAGAAAAAATTAGAAAAGGGAACATTAGTGGAAATACAAAAGTTGCAATAATCGAGAACAGCACTTTGGAAAATCAGAGAATTATAACTGGAGAAATAGACAACATAGTAAAAAAAGCAAAACATGAAAACGTTAAACCTCCAGCGATTGTTATAATGGGTGATACAGTAAGTTTAAATGAGAATATCAACTGGTATCTACAAAGGGATTCATTATAAAAAGTATTACCACATTTGAAAAATTGATAAATTTAAACATTGCCATTACCAGAGAGAATATAGAAGAAAATGATATCCCTCTACCGGATATACACAATTTTAATATAAAATTAAACATAATTGCACTGCCTACCATCACCACTATTCCATTATATTCAAAAGATATATCAGATTCAATAAAAAAAATAGAAAGTGGGTTCTATGATTATTACATATTTTTGAGCGCAAATTCAGTGAATATTTTTTTTAAAATCATAAAAAAAGAAAAAGACCATGATAACATCATAAAAGCGTTATACAAAAGTAATAAAAATAAATCCAATAATATAATTGCCATAGGACCTAAAACTAAAAAAGAAATAGAAAAATACAACCTGAAAGCTTATTTATATAGTACAGCATCTATTGCTGCTTCACCTAATTATGGTAACAATAATAATAATAATATTTTAGATTCAGACACCAAAATAACAGATTATTCTTTAAACAGCATTGTAGAATTTTTAGATAACCTAGATAAAAGTAACGCAATTGAAAAAATCAAAATTTTAATCCCAAGAAGTACAGAATCACAAAAATCAAATAATCTTATAACAAAAAAATATGCAAATTTGATTTTAGATCAAGTTTTTTTTTACCAAACTATCGAATTCAATAAAATAAAAGAATCAAATGAATGGAAAAAATTTAAAAATCTAGTGGAAAAAAAAGAATTAAAGTATATTATATTTACTAGCCCCTCAACAGTAAGAGCATTTTTTAAAATAATTGCAAATAATGTTTATCTTAGAGAAAAGGAAGAAGAAAATAAATCAAGTCTTCTTTTGCCGACAAACAAAAATGAACAGGAATTGATAAATTTCATAGGAATTAAAGTAATAATTTCCATTGGACCAAAAACATCCGAAGAGCTAAAAAAAAGAGACATAGTATATTTAGAATCAGCAGAACACACAATTAATGGTGCTTTAAAATGTTTATTAGAAAGCATATAAACAAATTACATCATTCATAACTATACTATTCCTTACCGGATAACACACCTTTTTCATATCATTATTTACATTGTAAAAAGGAAGACGATGAAGAAGAAGGTGCAGAATCCCTTTATTTATTTAAAATTTCATCCTCTGAAACTCAATCGGAGAACCGAACCATCGTAACTTTCTGCTTGGTCTTGGAATGTAAAACTTTTCTTTATTACGCCTCTTTGAACCAGAATATAACCATCTGTTACCTCTTGTCCTCCACCTAGATCTTCATTGTTAATCCTTCTTGCTTCCTTCTTTATAGTATCATTCCATTCAATATTAAGACTCAATATAATATAAAATATTTTAAATATTATAATCAATTTTTTTACTAAAAAATAGTAATACACAGTCATAAATAAATGGATTCTAATCTTAATTCTCGTCTTTTCGATCATCTTCCGACATTCTAGTCAGATCAATTCTATAATAATCTAATTTATCTGGATCATATTTTTGTACTACCTCGATAATTTCACCCTTGCTCATCCTTTTCATTATTACATTACGATGTACATATCCGGTTATGAAATTATATCCTCTTTTTTTTGATTCTCGAAGAAAATTCATTCTAAGAAGATGACCTCCGGTTGAACCCCAGTAACCAGGTTTTATACATATCCATTCCATATATACAGTATTTTTCTTACCGTAATTTTCATCAAATGTTCCACGTCTAAGATTATACTTTTCTAATGGTCCTCCTTTTACGTATCCAACAATGGCTTCATTTTCATAAGCACCATCTTCTTTTTTAATATCTATATCCCTTATTGTATCCTTTTCTTTATTGGGAGAACTATTGTTGGGATATAACCTTTTTTCTCTTTTAATTCTAAGTGTAATAAGAATTGTATCGGGATTAGAAAGAGAAGATATAAAATCGCGCTCCCCACGTTTTAAAGGAATTGGCAGCTTGTTATAGATATTAAGAACACGATTTCTTATTTCAGGATCGATAAAGGAATTTATATTATTATTACGACTATTTCCAATTTGTTCTAGTTTACACTCGAAGATAATTTCCCCATTTCTTGCCAATTTCCTTATTTCCTTTTCTTCTTTATAGAGATCACGAAAAGAATTTATATTATTAAAAAAATTCTTTTTTAAATTATCAGGCAATCCATCCAATACAAATTGCAGCATCTCATTTTCATGTTTAAGTATCTCAAAATACTTTACACTTTCACTAGTTATTATAGAAGGATGCCATCCTAATGAATGCGCATTACTTCTAGCTAACTTATTTGCATGTTCAAAGTCACCCAAAGTATATCCAGCCATGCGTTCACATACAGATAAAAACCAACCAAGTCGCTGATAATGTTCTATTCTAGCGGAGTTATCATTAGCACTTTTTATATTATTATCATCATTAAAATCCTTTGAATGATCTTTGATTGACAGCAATTCCAGAATTCGTTTTGTAGCAATATCAGCTATTTTTCCATTAAAAGGATAAGCAGTTCTATAGATTATTGCAATTACAATATTTATATCTATTCCCAAAATATCAATAAATTTCCTTATTTCTGGATCATTTCTCAAAAACCATTCTACAGATTCCTCATTTGGTTTATCAAACTGTTTTGCGGGATCATAATCATGAAAAAGAGCTGAAAAAAAAAGGTATTTTATATCTTCGTTAGTAAAAATTGAGGTATTTCCATCACTTTGCTTAATGTGGCCATAAATCGAAATTAGGGTAAGATATGTTGCTTCAAGTTCGTGATCTATAGTATGATATCCGTAATAATCTGATCCAAGCCCCTTCTTTGAGAATTCAGAGACAGCATGTCTAACTATCTTTTTTACCCACTTTTTTTCTAAATTCATTGCTGAGGCCAATTGTATTATCTTATTCTTGAGTTCAGATTCTTCATTAGATCCTAAATTATACTTTATCCACCAAGGAAATAATTTAATTCGTTGATACAATTCATACCACCAAGGAAATGGCTTCGCAAGAGGATTTTCAATCGTATTAGTGGTTTGGCCATCATGAATACCAATATTCAATCTGTTTTCAAGTTTATGGATAAATGATGACCGTAATCTGATCAACTAGCTTATTTTATCTGTTCAAATAACATATATAAGTATTAATATTTGAAATTATTTCAATATTTAAAATATATATAAAGAAAATTACAAATATGATAAGAATATTGTTAAAATAATATGCATTTATGCATCCTTTTCTTATTGCAGAAAGATCTCGATTTACAATACCAATTGAAAATAATTTATCAAACTGAAATACCAATGCAAAAAATAAAATCAAAATATTAATAATTTTCTTAATTTATTCATTGACCAATATAATAAGGAATTTTATCAAATAACAAATCCTTTCACAATACACATATAATAATAAAAGAAGTTCGAAAAAATTATACATTCATATATAAAGCCACTAATTAAAAAGTGAAAGTAAATTTTCCCAAACGAACAAAACCCTTGTATCAAAGATAGATCATAAACCCCTGTCGAACTTTTGTTATCATAAAATTTTAAACATGTATATAAATAAAAATTATTTTCATATACCTTTTTCTATTTCTCAGTTGTTTAAATAAAGTAGTGGATGAAGAAAAAATATTAGAGAGGATGTTTCCATCTGACATTCTTCCAAATATATATCCAAAAGAAACAGACTATGACGATATTGATGAAATATTAAATAGTAACATTTTTAATGTAATGTTAAATAGACGTTCTCAAAGAAAGTTTGAAGATAAAGAGATTGAAACATGGAAGATCGAAATAATTTTTGCAGCTGCAGATACAGCTCCTACTGCAGGAGGTTTTCAAGGTTTTGAAATTTTTCATATCATAAAAGAAGAAATAAAAAGGAAATTAGTAACGGCTGCAAATAATCAGCCATATGTAAATGCTCCTATGGTACTAGTTTTTTGTGCAAACCATAATAGGATAAAAATGAATTTTTCTAAAGATATTTTGCAAAAATTTTCAGTACAAGATGCAACGTTAGCTGCAAGTTATGCGCAGCTAGCATCTCATGCATTAGGCTTAAGTTCAATCTGGATAGGCATGTTTGATGAACAATCAGTTAAAAATATAATTAATACAGATCTTCAACCTTCATCAATATTATGTGTAGGATATCCAAAAAAAATGCTCATGCCAAAACCTAAGAGAAAACTAACAGATTTGATTCATAATGTATATGATTAAATCACCAAAATTAAAAGCATTTAAACTTTATTTACAGGGTCTGAAGTAAAGATATAGTATTACTTGTGTAATAATCTAAAAACGATTAAACCTTGCGGTTTTATGAAACAAATCACATCCATATTTGGAAATTGACAGAAAAATATAATCGTAAAAAAAGTTTCATAAATAGGAAAAAGAAGATTTAGAATATCTTTATACAAAATAGAAAGACAATTAACAAAGTCAGGCTAGAATACATTTGAGTGTAGGTACGTATTGCAAATGAATCTGAAAATAAAGAAATTCTTAAAAATAGTATATCAAAATAGCGAAACGCGTTTGTTGGTAGCCGAACTTTTTTTGTTTAGAGTTGCATAAGAATACGAAATGTATTCTGTTTTAACATAGATAGAGTAATTGGTATCTCACCAGCCTGTTAGTTTCTAAAACTACCATATCATATCCATTCTTCTTAATGGAGAAGCAATATAGAAAGAACGACAAATACATCAAAGATAGAGCCTAAAGATTTGACGAATACTTTACGTAATATAAAAAGAAATGCAAACTAAATCATGTTCAGCAATGGTTTGATCTTTTGTAGATTATTACAAAAAGAAAAACTATCATAACTTCCAAGATATCGTTTTTATGATATAATTGGCATTATAATATTAGATAAAAGGAGTAGTAGAGTTTATGAATACCCGCTGGTTGCTAAATCTATGGGATGGATAAAAGTTTGCGAAAACAGCTCATTAAAAGATGGAGACATTATCGGTTATGATTATAACGATAACAAAAACAGATTACTAATAGCTAAAATAAAAGACAAATTATTCGCAACAGATGGGATTTGTACACATCAATACGCAGATTTATCAAATGGTTTTTTGAACGAAGAAGAAAAAACGATTACCTGTCCACTACATATGTCTGCTTTTAATTTAGATAATGGAATTGCATTAAATCCTCCTGCCGAAGAACCACTAAAGACGTTTAAAGTAATATCTAAAGAAGATGGAGTTTATGTATTGATAGAAGAATCGTAACACCATATAATGAAAAAATATACAAGTAAATAACAAGTTAAAAGGTGGTCCATTAAATTTGTGAATTACTTTTTTCTTTTCATTTTTCTTCTCTAGTTCATGTTTATTTTTATTAAGAAGGAACTAAATCATAGAAAAATATTTATTCATTTAATAAAAGATTTTAAAGACTTCTTTTTGTTAATACATTTGTGGACCTTTTCCATAAAAAATACAAATGTGAAGAAGATGGTGAAAAATTTGATACATATGAAGAACTGATAGAACATGCCAAGAAAATTCACCATCGTATGATTTTAAAATGCGAAAGATGTGGCAAACAATTCATTCATGAAAAAGATAGGCTACATCATGTTCGTGAAGAGCATGAAAAAGAAATGGATGCACGAGTTCACAAGAATGAACATCAACATAAAAAAGAAGGAAATCATAAAGGAACAGGAACCCCTCAAGAGGAAGTTGATGCGCATACCAGAAATTTTGGGGACAACTTTTAATTTTAAATATTTATTTTACTCTAGATATATTTTAACAATCATCACATAATTAATTTTTATTTTTAAAAGAAATTGTAATTTGAAAAAATCTCAGCATAGGATTTTATTTTATTTTTTGAGATTTGGATAATTCATTGTATAATTATAGTACATCACATTATGGTATTCAAATAAATATCAGTACTATTGAATAAACGATACAATCTACATATAGACAATCAATACGCTTACAAATTTTATATATTTTATCAGGGATTCTATATTTTCTCCACGTCTTTGATTTAAAGATGCCATATATCGATATCAAATAATAAAAATATGAGATCAACTATATTTGGAAAATATTTTAACATTTTAATTTTATATTATCGTCAATCAATTCTAGAACAGATTTATAATCAGGAACGTAGCCATTTGCAGCAACCTTAATCATAAAAAGGATTTGCTTGCATTTTACTCCTACAGACAGGAATTTTCAAACAGACTTTCATTTTTATATTCCATTTATCTTTTATCACTAGTCCATGTTTACAACTTTGATATTGGAACTGCCTATTGCAATTACAAAGCAATCGTCTTTGAATTCTTTGGTTTTATCATATTTTATTTTTATATAACCCGTATTCTTCTGTTGATTGAACATTGGGATGGGATATGATAGGATGAGCAAATAAATACCAAGAAGAATATAAAAAACACTCAAATAAAGATATCAATTTAACATATCATATACAAGTAAAATAAGATTTTGTATGGACATTTATAGACAGATTTAAATACAAATGATTAAGATTTCAACCTTTTTCATTTTATTAAATTAAAATAAATAATTTATTTTTCTCTTTTTTAATATTATAAACCTTTAATGGTTCTTCAGCAGGAAGATTAAGAGCATCACCATTTTTCATATCAAAAGAAGAATGATGTAATGGGCAGGTAACAGTTTTTTTAGACTCGTTTAAAACTCCTCCGGTTAAATCAACAAATGCATGTGTGCAGATTCGATCAGAAGCATAAAATGTTCCATTTATATTCATTATCATTATTTTTTCATTACCATAATCAAAATCCATCATTTCACCTTTTTTGAGACCAAGGAAATTCGATATATCTACCCAATTTTTAGAAGACATATATAATTATCGGGCTATTCTCATTTATTAATTATTTATTCAAAACAAAAAAAATAGAAATAATGTACTCATATATATAATCTATCTATACTTGTAGTGTTTCTCGAAAATATCCGCAGTTTCCTTGTAACGAGATTTTTCAACTTCCAAGATGCCTTCCATAACTTCATCAGTTTTCAATAGAAGGGGCTTGCCAGTCCATTTGTTTTCAAATAAATAACTTATCCATGCACGTACAAAAGGATCCATTTTTCTTGATAAAGGTTCAACGAAACCATGAACTATTTCTCTTTTAGCACTTTCTCTATCAAGTCCTCTGCACATCAAATAAAATATTTGCTCTTCATCAATTTGAGAAACAGATGCAGAATGGGTAGCCCTGACTTCATTGGTTTCTATTTCCAATCCAGGTATAGCATCAGAGTGTGATCCTTTATTTAATAAAATTGCATGCCCAGCTAAAAAAGATTCAGAAGCTTTTGCATCTTTTCGTATTTTGATCATACCCTTGAAAAGGGATTTAGATTCATCCTTCATTACGGATTTAACCATTACCCTACCGCGAGTACTGAATCCAACATGGTCCAAGTTAGAAGATATATCAAATAATTGTTTTTCGGTTCCAAAAACTATTTCAATATCTTCAGAAGAAGCACCAGGTCCCTTCATAACACTATCTACCTTATATCTACACAAATTTGTTCCAAACATACCCGAATACCAGGACATTTTTCCATCTTGCTCGACAAATGCCTTCCTACTAGAAATATTAACGGTTGATAAATCCATTGCCTGTAATGTGATAAACTCTAGTTCAGATGTAGATCTTACACCACATTCTAAAACCTCAAAATAGCATTGTTGATTTTTATTTTTTGTAGTAGTAGTTTTTTCTTCGATACCTTTGCTACTACCATCATTTAAAGTAGTGGATGATGCCGAATAGATATCATTGTTATCAGTAGTAGAAGTAGTGGTGGAAAGAGAAGAAGAGTACAACTCTTGTACTATTGTTGCTTTAGATCCAACGTCAGAAATTACAATATTTCTACAAATCGAAGATAGACCATCGTCTTTTAAAGAATAGACTATTCTAATAGGTTCTGGGACTATCAAATTTTTTGGAATATAAATAAAAAAACCCGATTGAAATGATGATAAACCTAGCGCAAGGAAGCGATCTTCGCCATAATTACTTTCATTGCTTTCAAAATATTTCTTTAATAAGTCGGTGTGATTGTTAAAAGCATCTTGAATATTTGAAATAATTAAGCCTTGTTTAGATAAATGCTCTGGAATGTAAATATGTACAACAGATGAGCCAGACATAATCAAGCTCGGAGAGGATTTTATTTCCTCCAATCGTATCTTCAAATCATCTGATAAAGTAGGCGATTCGGCATTTGAGAAAAATATTTTATCAGGCTCTAATAATGTCAATCCACTATATTTTGAATATAAAGGAGATATTTCAAATGGCAATTCAGAAAATAGAGAAATCGCTTTTTTTCTTTTGTTTAATATCCAGTCAGGTTCACCATATTGATTTGACAAGATTTCATTAAAATTGTCTTTTGAAATTAAAGATAAAGAAAGCATAAAAATTTAACCTTTATGTATTGAATTTGATTGTAGGAATGAAAAAAAGGAATGAAAAAAAGCCATTAACCTACTGAACCTTCCATTTCCATCTTTACCATTCTATTTAATTCTACAGCATATTCCATTGGCAGTTCTTTTGTAAATGGTTCCATAAATCCACCAACTATAAGGCTCAATGCATCAGATTCGGAAAATCCTCTACTCATTAAATAAAATATTTGCTCATCACCAATCTTTCCTACTGTTGCTTCATGAGTAATTGTAGCATCATCCTGGTTAACTTCTACATATGGATATGTATCAGTTCTTGAAAATTCATCAAGCAATAATGCATCGCATCGAACGTTAGACTTTACTTCACTTGCCCCTTTTGCAACATGAAGTAATCCCCTATATGTAGTCCTACCACCATCTTTGCTCACGGATTTACTGACTACTCGAGACGTAGTATGAGGTGCCAAGTGAACAGCTTTAGCACCAGCATCTTGGTGTTGGTTTTTACCAGCAAATGCAATAGAAATAATTTCAGCACGAGCATTTTTCCCCAACATATAAACTCCAGGATACTTCATTGTCAATTTACTTCCAAGATTACCATCAACCCATTCAACTGTAGCATTTTCATATGCATATGCTCTTTTAGTTACCAAATTATAGACATCTTTACTCCAATTTTGAATAGTAGTATATCGGATTTTTGCACCTTTCTTTGCAACTAATTCTACGACTGCAGAATGCAATGATTCAGATGAATATACAGGAGCCGTACAACCTTCGATATAATGAACATCAGCACCTTCATCTGCAATAATCAAAGTTCTTTCAAACTGGCCAATATTTTCAGCATTTATTCTAAAATAAGCTTGTAAAGGTAGTTCGACTTTTACATTAGGTGGTATATAAATAAATGAACCTCCTGACCAAACAGCACTATTTAGTGCAGCAAACTTATTATCTTCTGGAGGAATGATTTTTCCAAAATGTTTCCTGAGAATATCAGGATATTTTTTTACTGCAGTATCGGTATCAACAAAAATCACACCTTGTTTTTCTAATTCTTCATTTAAATGATGATAAACAGTTTCAGATTCGTATTGTGCACCAACTCCTGCTAAGAATTTGCGCTCGGCTTCAGGAATACCTAATTTTTCAAATGTATTCCTCACAGATTCTGGAACGTCGTCCCAACTTTGGCTCTGTTTGCCTGCAGCTTTAGCATAATAATATATATTTTGAAAATCAATATGGCCAAGATCTCCACCCCAATTTGGCATAGGTTTACTCATAAATACTTCATAAGATCTCAATCTAAAGTCGAGCATCCAATCTGGTTCACCTTTCATTTTGCTTATCTCTTCTATGGTACCTCTGGAAAGCCCCTTTTTACTCAAATAGGCATAAACTTCTGTAGAATCTTTGAAATCATACTTACTATAATCCATATCCAATTCTTTTGTTGCCATAACTTCCATAACGCTGTTATACATTATAAATATTTTTATTTATGGTTCTGTCAAGTCTCCGTCGGACAAAGACCTAAATTAAAGTTGTAAAAATTCGTCGGATGGAAATGATTAGAAATTATTTAAAAACGATGAACATGTATATAATACATAAATATATCAAATTGTTCAAACATGTCTTTTAATTTTTCTTTATAATTTGCAAGGAGTTGGACATTACCTAAATTTTTTTCACATATTATTTGATATGGTCGTAATTTATCATCCATTGCTTCGTTTGTTTCGGGGTTAATCCATCTGCCATTTATAAGACTGTTTTCATCAACTGAACACCCACCAAAATGATTACTTAACTCCTCATAAACAAGAATAAATTTTTCTTTCTCTATATCTCTTTTGTCATTATATTGCAATGGTATATAGATATCACATCTTATGGATGTTGGCAATAAAATTAAATTTCTGACATTACATTATAATTTATGTTTTTTGATTGAAGCAGTTTACATTGTTCATCATCAATAATGAACTTATGTTCTCCTGCACCTCTTATAGGAGTTTTAGCAACTAACATCTCATAAAAGCCATTTACTTCATCTTCTCTGGTTTTGAATTTTATTATTTTATTTCTTGGTGCTAATGATAATGACATATTTTTCGTAATATTTGTTACGTTTATATATTAATAAATCTTATTCTAAAGGCTTTATCTTAATTGTCAGTGTGTTGTCTTCGGCTTCTATCTTCCATAATAACCTATCTCCTTCTTTAAATCCAAATTGCCTAGCTACCGAGGCTGGTATTGTAGTTCTTAATGATTTACTTTTACTATTGGCTTTTGCAATAAATGTAATGTCGCCTTGATGACTACTCACTATTATTATTAATCAAAATTTAGTATATAAGGATACCTAAACCAATACCTATACATTTATATTCGTAGGTATCAATATAGGTATCATGAGTAAATACCAATCAGTAAACAGAGAAGAGTCAGGAAGACTTTTACAAGCCAATGTAAAGAGATTAAATGAAAGAAATTACCAAGTCAAATCTCTTACTCATGATGAAGTTTATCGAATACTCATAACCTCTATTGGTTGGGTTTGCTCATGTGCCGACCACATGTTTAGAGGTGTAAAGTGTAAACATATCTATGCTGTTGAGTTTAGCCTTGAATTACGTAAGACTGTTGAAGTAAGGAAGATAGAACAAGTATCAATTAATGGTTGTAAATATTGTAAGTCAGACAACCTTGTCAAGGATGGCTTGAGACGAAATAAGCATGGAGATATCCAAAAGTTTGAGTGTAGGGATTGTAAACGATACTTTACCATAAACATTGGATTTGAGAAGATGAAGCACAACCCACAAGGCGTGACAACAGCAATGCAGCTTTATTTCAGTGGTGAGTCTCTCAGGAACGTTGCTCATTCTCTCAAGTTGATAGGAATGGATGTAAGTCATCAAACAATCTATAATTGGATTGATAAGTATACATCATTAATGGAACGATACCTTGACAAGATTACTCCCAAGATTTCTACTTCATGGAGAACTGATGAGTTGTATTTAAAGGTCAAGGGTAATACGAAATACTTGTATGCCCTAATGGATGATGAAACTCGTTTCTGGATTGCACAGCAGGTAGCCGATACCAAGAACACTGCTGATATTACACCACTTTTTAGTAAAGGTAAGGAAGTGGCTGGAACTAGACCGAATACTCTCATAAGCGATGGCGCACCCAATTTCCATACAGCATTTAACCGAGAGTTATATACTAACAAGTGGCCACGAAGTAGACACATCAACCATATCAGGCTACAAGGCGACCATAACAATAACAAAATGGAAAGGATGAACGGTGAAATCCGGGACAGAGAGAAGACTATGAGGGGTTTAAAGAAAGTGGATACACCTATCTTGAAAGGCTATAAAATATTTCATAACTACATAAGAGAACATCAAGCGTTAGGTAAAACTCCAGTGGAGAAGTGTGGGATAGAAGTACAGGGTGAGAATAAATGGTTGACGATTATACAGAATGCTAGCAAAGATGGAAAAATCTAAATAGTCATTTTAATCTATAACCACATTGTTCACAATATCTTGCAGTAGATTTCCATGGCTTTGTTCCACATATATGACATCGTTTGCCATCTAAATCATATTCTTGTTTATAGAGTAACTTAAGATACATCATTAGTATAATATAAAAATTTATTTATAAGTAACTATAATAAATTTCCACAACCATTACAATATTTAGCAGTCGAGCTATTCTTTGTATTACACCCCGAACATATTTTTTGATTCAATAAATCATTTTTAGATAAAATTTCTTTCACTTTTTTCTCTATAACTCTATTTCCTATTTCTCCGTCTAAAAGACCTTCAAATTCTGAAGATAATGAATCAAGAATTACCTTCGCCATTATTCCTATAAACATTGTACCATAAGTATCCATACCTATTGTTAGTTGTGTTGGGTCAGAAGGAGAATTGCCTACTACTATTCTAATAGGTTGTTCAATAATTTCACCATCACGTATTTTAATATGTTTTAAAATGTTGCCCACTCTTTCTAATATATCATCTAATAATTGATGGTCTCTTGGATAATTTTCTTTGAACCATATTAGAAATTCATTCGTAGTGGAAAAATTAGACATTTGATAGTCTTATTATATACGTAAAATAAGTTTTCTTCTATCTTATAGTAATTCAAATATATCCGTCCGACGATTTTTTACAGTTCTAAATAAACCTATATCCGACGACAACTTGACAGTACCATAAATAAGGCTCTGTAAAGTTGTCGTCGGATGCCCATCTATTAGAATAGTGTAAACTTTCGTCGGATATGAAAAATACTATAATTGGTTATATCTGATTCAGTTCAGATATTATAAAGCTTTGACCTTAAAATCAAAACATATAGAACCAGACTCATGTCAAACATTGAAATCTATGACTATTGTAATCGCAATAAAATCTAAAGACGGTATTGTAATAGCTTCGGATAGTCAAGGTACTGGAAATGGATATAAAGTATCAGTTAAAAAAAGTATATAAAATTCATGATTTTATTGGACTAGGCGGTGCAGACGATTATATTCACGTTGAACTGCTTGCAAAAGAACTAAAAAGAAAATCAAGAACATATAAATTGGATTCAGCGAAAATTTTAAAGAATTCTATTCGTAAATCCCTTGGAGAAATACATAAACAAGAAAATGTTCACCATGTAATAGAAGAAGGATATTTATCTCCAGCAATACGTTTTAGTCCTGGTGTATTGATAGGGGCAAAATCAAAGGAAAATTTTTGTTTTTATGAGGCAGGATTTGGTATAAGTGGAAAAGAACAAGTTAGGACTTCTGAGATAACCATTATAACAAAAGAGTATAAAGCAATAGGCTCGGGGTCCAAATATGCATATCTTGTTTTCAATCAATTAAATAGATTACTTTCAGCATTGGATGAAAAAATTTCTAATTTAGAATTGGATGTTGTTATAAGTATTGCATTATACATAATTAAGGAAGTAAAAAAGATTGACCCAGAATGTGGGAAATCTACTCAGATTTCAGTAATTGATGAAAATAGTTATAGAAAAATTGAAAAAAAAGAAAAATCATCTTGTTATAACGTAATGATTGATAGACTATACAATTTACTTGATAGTAATATACCTAATATAAGAGAAATAACTAAAAAATTATTGTCAGTTGGTCAAATAGGATAGTTATATCTTTTGAATTATCATTGTAATTTTTATTAATTTCAGTCATTCTTACTAGCATTCTGTATTATCGTTAACTACTTATTCTCTCCTTGAATTGTTATACCTGAAACTTCTGCTGGAGTCTTCCCTAGGGCTTGGTGCTCTCTAATATACATCAGGGGCTACCTGAGCGAGCGAATACATCATGAGTAACAGATCCTGCATATATGCCTATCACAGCATGTGCTTGTTGAGCTTCCAAAATTCCTGATATAATACCTAACCCAAAAGTCATAGTCAAACCTATTCCCAATGTTACAAGTTTAGGACGAGCTGTCATCATATTCATGATCTTGTTTTTAATTGACATGTGCCATCTAAAACAGCAACAAACTATATAAAGATGTTGTAAACCTCAAAAATAATATAATTAGCTATAAAGAAAGGTTCTATTCGCTTATGGGGTATAAAAGTAAAAAGTATTAAGAACTATTGATATATTTTTCACAATATTTACAGGTCTTATCATATTCACCATTTTCTATATATCTAATAATCTTTTTACCTATCATTTCAGAAAGATTTTCTCCATCGTTTACTATTTCTTTATATTCTTCTTTAATATTCTCAAATATTCTCTCTCGGTATTTCTGTACCACACTTCTCCGCGGTGTCTTACCCAAGGCGCGGTGTTCTCTAATATAGTTATGAGATATCTGACAACCTTTCAGGATAGGTGTATTAATGTTAATAGAGCTTTGTATTATAATTCTAGGTCTTGAATGGGTTATAAACAAGACCTAGTAATGAAGTTTTGGTGCGTCTGAAGTAAATACTATTTATAAAATAAAGATATAAGATTTCTAATACATTCGACTAATGTAATACTACCGACGAAAGTTTGCAGTTCTATTTATTTACTTATCCGACAGAGACTTTACAGAACCTGAATTTATCATATTAATGATATTTTCAGAAATAGCAGTGGCAAAGACATGTCCACATAATCGCATGGATATCCAATTTGATAAATTAACCGGTGATTTATCTATTACTGTAATAAAAACCCCATCTGAATAACTGTTGATAATTTCTAATACTATCTCTCGGATACAGAAAATAGAATTTTTAAAATGTTTCAGTTCTTTATTAGAGTGATTTTTTTTTAATTAGATGTTGGGAGATCAAATTTAATTCATTCAAACAGCTTGGATATATTTTATTTTTATATAACATAGTTAGATATTTTGATAGATTAGAAGCGGTTCTCAAGACCCACAATAAACAAATCCTAATGTATAATTACAGCTTGAGTTGGGTGAAAAACCTGTTTCTCCTGATTCATATACATAAATACATGTCAATTAAAAGTATGAATTATAAAGTAGTTTATTATTGTCTGTAATCATCACTTTATGCATTGATCAATAAAATCCCATTAAATAAAGTAGATAATTCACAAACGGCTATTTACAATTCTAGACGAATAGATCAACAAATGATTTTTACAACTATTGTTATAATGTTATACCTATTTTTACGAACCTGTTAAAAAAATCGTTTGGTGAAAGGAACATAAATTAATAAAAAACATTAGTCCGGCTTTTTATTCATAGAACGAAAAAAAATATCATAATAATTCAAATATGGATTATTATAGAATGGGTTTTTCTTTTGATCTGCATTCCATATCCTCCAAAATTCATCCCACATTAATTTCATATTATTCATGGTTGAAATAAACATATCACGATGGACATTTAGATATTGCATATAAAGATTAAACGGATTATTACTACTATCTTTTTCAGTAATTTTATCAATACTCATAATAGCATTATAAATACTGCTCTTAAATAAGTAAATCGATATAGATCTGTCAACTCTTCGTTTGGCAGAATTAAAACTTAATGTTCTGAAAGACATAACTCAGACCTTCAATACATCCTTATGAAAAGATATTTGAAGAACTGCTTTAGAAGTGCAATTTATTTCGCGGCACTTTTCCTCGTTTATATGTTATGTTATGGTCGCCTTGTTTATGGCTATTTGTGGCATTTTAGAGAGCGCTGGTAACAGTCATGTAAATACTTGGATATTCGTTCATATATAGAGAATATGCATGTATAGATTTGTTTAGTTTTTAAAAAATTGAGAATATAAAAAAAATATAACAATATTTTTGCAGATGAAAACAAGCACTATCACTAGTTTACAGAAAAACATTAACATTATTCACAACTGTTAACTTAAGAAAATGCATGAATGAAAATCAATTATAAACCCTATTGAAATATTAAATGCAAAGAATCAATCCAAAAGATATTGCTTATGGATTATAGATCTATTTTCTTGGTCTTTCCTATAGAAATACTGCAAAAGCATTAAGAGATTTGTGGAAAGAAATCCCATTTCTATTTGGATTGGATTAAAAAATACAACCTAAAAAGCCGCAAACAAGAAAATGAAGATCAACGAGTATGCAATAGATAAATCCATCAAAGTTAGCTGTGAATACATCAGGCTCGGAGTAGTGAATGAGCCAACTAACAAAGAAATTCTTCAAATGAATTTACCCTAGAACAGGTTATGTCAAGTTGTCGTATAGTTTACTTGGATTTAACCATTGAAATATCATGGATAGATTAATAAAAATTGACAGATTTTAGTTATTCATGGCATGATTGAAATAGGGATGAAAGTTATTTGTCAAGTATTATATGATCGAGTGTGGAATTATTTATAAAACGAGAAAGAAAATCATCACCCAAAATAGAGGAAAATAATAATGCTGATGAATCCCATTTAGGATTTTCAGGACCAGTACCTTGAACAAGTATTTGATCAAAATGCTCGATAATTACGGATTTTTGGTTTTCTAATATAAATAAAATATCACAATTAGATATAATTTTAGTTGGAATTCCTTGTACTATACTACCCTTTGATAATTGTTCAAATTTTATTTCACAATTCCGTATATCAGTAAAAGAAATTGATGAAAATCTAGTTCCCGGACGAATTATAAAAGTTATTGCTTTTATCTTGTAATTATTTAACCGAGATATTAAATATCCTTGAATATAATGAAAGCCTGTTATTTCATCCTTCTGAGAAAAAAGTGGCAATAAATGTAAATTAGTCTTTATCCAATTTAATATTTATCGGTAATAAATTGTATTAATGTAGAATTGGAATAATTCTTATTTCTTTTTAAACGTTTAAAAAATTCTTCCATCTCAGAATGATGTTCTATAACTTTACCATTTTCTATAGCGATAAATTTATTATTATAATCTCGAATTAAATTTCCACGATTCTTTAACAACCATTTGAGATTTATATCGGTTTTAGAATTTAAGGCGAACAGATCTGGTAGCGAATAACCTGCTATACTCATATATTGCTATAAATTAATATTATTTCAATATTTAGATTTATACATTCGATTTATCATTTACAGGATAGTCAAAGCCTATTACCACAGATATATCCGAAAGGTAATGTAAACGTTCGTTTGGTAGATAGTATTTAAATTATTAAAAATTGCTCGATTGAATATAAAGATTATTGCTTTATTTTATTATATAAATATGAAATTCATAATCTAATGTAGTTGATTATATATGAAATAAATTTAATTCACAAAAGATTTTCAATTTTAAAATCCAAAGGTAATAAAGAGCCATTTATACGATGAACTTAAGATTCATTTAAAGAATAAAAAGGGCGACCACAGTTTGGGAGTACCAATTATTTATCATTGAATAACTCAAAAGTTGAATTATAAAAATATTTAAAAAGTAATCAATATATTCCGATAGGAAAAATTGCAAATATGAATATCAAAGGAAAAGTAATAATCTGTGACACTATAGACGAAATAGGAATAAAAAGCTTAAAAAATGCAGGTTTAACTGTAGATTATTTTCCTGAAATTTCTGCCGAAGATCTTTTATCAAAAGTCAGTGAGTATGATGTGATTGTCGTAAGAAGTAGAACCAAAATTACCAAAGAAGTTATTCAAAATGCCAAAAAAGCAAAAATAATAGCTAGAGTTGGAGTTGGCCTTGATAATATTGATACCCAAGAAGCAGAAAAACAGAATATGGATGTTATAAACGCTGGAGAAGCATCAATTACCGCTGTTTCTGAATTAGTTATGGGATTCATGTTTTCGTTATGTAGGAATATACCCATTGCCAATTATGAGACTAAAAAAGGCAATTGGATTAAAAAAAACCTAGTAGGCACAGAATTAAAAGGAAAGTATTTAGGAATAATTGGATTAGGAAAAATTGGAAGAAACGTAGCACGATTAGCAAGAGGATTAAGAATGAATTTAATAGGATACGATATTGCCCCAATTGAGAAAAATTTTGTTCAAGAAGTATCACTAATTACAACTGATTTAAAAACTCTAATGGAAAGTTCAGATTTTATAACATGTCACGTCCCCCTTACAGAACAAACAAAACATCTAATAAACAAACAAACGATTTCAAATATGAAAAGCAGTGCATTCATAATCAATACCTCTCGTGGAGAGATCATAGAAGAAAAAGATTTGGTTGAAGCATTAAAGAATAATAAAATAGCTGGTGCTGCATTAGACGTTTTTGAAAAAGAACCCCCTTCAAATAGAGAATTATTGGATCTTTCTAATCTGATATGTTCACCACATATAGGCGCGCAAACAAAAGAAGGTCAAGAATTAGCTTCTACAGTGATAGCAGAAAAAATAATACAAAAAATAATAACTAATGAAAATACAAATGCATAATCATTATTATTTATCCATATTCTGCATCTCATCATCTTAACAAAACACACAAGGTAAAAAGTTACATCAAAAATTTAATACAAAATATCATTTTAACAAACTATATGATCAAATAAAATATTGATATATCTAATTAATGAATTAGGAATTCACAAATAAAATATATATATATATGCACATTGATAGAAGATAAAATATAAAATGAATTACAGAATGCTTGCCATAGGTGGTATAATAGTGATGATAATTGGAATAGCTGGTGCATTATATACAGGCAATATTGTGGTAAAACTTTTCACACAATCAACAGATTTTCAACCTGCAACAGAATCAGGTTTTCAAGGTATAATGCCATTAGTAGAAATAGGATTTATTGGTGTTGCGATAATAGGATTAGCAATAATGTTCCATGGTATTGTTAATGATCCAAAAAAAGAACTCAGATCATCTGCAAAAAGTTATAGGCAATAGCGAAACTAAAAAAAGATTTTTCCATAAACAATCCTTAACTAACAACCATTTTCTTTATATCAATTTTATCTATAGGTAATTTAAAACAAATAGTTAAAGTTGTAACAACAATCAAAATGCTATTTTTCACTATGTGTTTTTAGATCTCATTTTGAGAACTTTCCTGATTATAATGCCTTTAAATAAAATACAAGTTATTGCATTATTGAATTGTGCAATAAACAGTTCTCCTTTTCACGGTAAAATACCGTGAAATTTTTTGTATTGTTTCATTATTTGCTTTTACTACACCAGGAACAAGCTGGATAGAAAGTTCAATCTCTTTATTTAAATTATCCAAAACAAATGTATCAAAAGAATCAAATTTTATTCTAACAGCATGCATGAATCAACTAATACAGTAAAATTTAATTTGATATTCAAATAGAACAATATTTAAAAGGATTTTGGAATACACAGATAAAGAAATTTTGTTAAGTTGGAAAGATATTGACACGCTAATAAAAAATGTTTGTAAAAAAATTAATTTCAACCTAAAAAAGGATCATTTAGAAAATTATGAAATAATAGCTATAACAAATGGAGGCATTATCCCTGCAACTATAATTTCATATAAGACAGGTATCAAAAACATAAATTTATTTCCAATGATAAATAAAAAAATACTTTATAATAAAATCCCCTTTTTTGATACCTCCAAGTTCTATCTCTTAATAGATGAAATTTATGACACTGGAAAAACGTTTCATAAAACATCCACCTATTTAACCTTTGTCAACCATCTAGATATTTTCTTGTTAAAAAGATACAATTCATCTAGTTCTAGTAATCATATTTATGGCAAGATACTGAAGGATTGCAGGTGGGTAGTATTCCCATGGGAAAAACCATAATAAAAAAAATTATAGAATAAAAAATACTTTTAAACTACTTTAGATTTTCCAATAAATCTTTTTTGAATGTTTGTCTGGCTCTATTTAAATATACATAAAATAATGCCAAAGCAAAGCTGGTTATTCCACCAAAAATAAAAAAACCATTTAAGGTTACAATTTTTAATGTTAAAATTGATAGTACAGACATGATAAAAGTTATCAGTATGGAAATTAAAGACAATTTCTTTAATTTGTTCATGATTAAAACTATAGAGAACATGATATAAATACAGATCTATTAAAATTTCGAATAAAAAACAAATAACATGATAATATTTTTTCTTTTGGAAAAGTCATGGATAAATATAGTTCTAGTTGGTTCTGGCCCACTTAAAATAATCTATATATAAAGTTAAGCAAGAGAAAGAACGAAACTGAAAATATAATAAATATCTACAACCATATTTCAGTGATCTTTATTAAAAAATACATCCAAACCAATGGTATTTGTTTAAAAATTATTAAAAGAAGTTAGATATAGAAAAGAGAGAGAGAGAGAGAGAGAGAGAATTCAAAAGTAAAGATGTCGAACTTTACACATTTAAAAACAGAATTTGAATTTGAATCTGAATTTCAAAGAAATAGCATCATAATAAAATTTAAAATTATTTGTTAATAGTTAAATTGTATTCATATATATATTATAATCCAATTATAATTATTTATAAAAAAAAATAATTTTTATGTTCTTCTCCTCATATCTTTATCAAAATTTCTTTAATTTAGAAGTTCTAAAGGTATACAAATACCGTCTCCTTTCATATCTCATTAAAATCAAAATTCCTATAACTAAAATTACTTCCAGAGATTTATCCACTATTCCAGATAGATCTACATCTTCAGGACGGGAGTTTGGAGAAAGAGGCGGTGGGAAAGTTATTGCATACAAGTATAACAAAATTAAAAAAAGAGATCCTATCAGTCCAAATAAATTAAGAATCAGCGACTTTTTATAGTATTGCTTGGTTACAAGCAATTTATCTGATTTTTTAAGTCGATTATCAACAGTAGTATCATCTGAAAAAATTAACAATATATAACTAATTCCATAGGCTAATTGAATGCCAGAAGCAGAGAGTAAAAAAATACTATATTCTACTCTCAAGCCACCATGTTCAGGATATACTGCAAGATGAACTACCGATGCACCCAAAGCAAACAACAATACAAAATATTTTAATGAATCATATTTTGAAATTTCACTGAACAATGGATTTTTTCGTCTGCTCCAATACATCCAAAACAAAATAACACCTAAAACAAAAACAGTACCAAAAAGCGCAACATAAAGCATTATAATAAAAATAGAACCAAAAGTACTGGATACGGATACATTGGTAACACCCCTTTCACAGTTACAACCGGTATCATCGTTTAAAAGAACGCGTGGTGGTGGAATTGTATTAAGTATTTGACTTGTATTGGCACCATCGTTTAATACACTAATTACAACTTGATACATTCCAACTTTTGGAAATACAAAAGGAACATTAAAATCCCCTATATCGAGTTTAGTCCAAGGAAAAACAGAAATTCTTGTACCATTTGAAGCATATACTTCCACCATTGCAGTAATATTATGTACATCCTGACCATTTCTATCCTGTACACTGAACATAATCTGTGCTAGTTGATTGGGTATCGGTTCTTCAGGGTCAGTTTGTTCATTCACATAATATTTTTCACTAATACCAAAGCCTCCAGCATTAATGTGTGCCAAATGACTGAAATGAGCTTCTGCAATTTGAACGCTAGAAATAGAGGAAAAATTCATAAAAAGAAAAAGAGATGAAAAAATGATGAAAAAGAATACAATTAATAACACAGTATTGATTTTATTACATTCTATTTGTATTTTCAAAAAATTTAAATGAAATACCATAAAAATCTACGGCCCTCTGTTTTCATAAACCAGATTTATTAGAGAAAAATTTTACTGAAGATTTATCATCGTTTGAGCGTGTAGGTGGTGGTGCTGTAGAAGTTATCGAAGTTGCAGAGTTTAAAGTAGAGGATGATGACAATTTCGATCGTAAATTAGTATAATATATGTTCATGACAACAAAAATAATACTGCTATATAATATCAACCCTAATCCTAAGTGTGCAGTTACTAAAAGAGCACGTAATTTTTCGTTAATTACCACACCTCCTAAAAATATTTGACCAAGGACTGCACATGTAGCTATTATAGAAAAGATCTTGGTAGATTTCACAGAATTTTTACCTCTTAATACAAATACCATGGTAAGCAGCACTAAAAGTCCTGTAGATGCAGCAATTGTTCTATGAGTATATTCAATTAAAAATTCAGGCGAAGGAACTAAACCATGGGGACACAATGGCCACTTTGGACAAGATAAACCAACGCCACTTGAACTAACATATCCACCCATAAACATCAATCCAAATAAAACACCCAAAGTAATTAATGAGAATACTTGAAGAAATTTATCGTAATTCATGTTATTATCGTTTAATTAACTATTATAACTAATGATTCAAATATAAATTTAAGATCAAAATAAAAAAAGAAAAAAGTTACGCAGTAACAGTGAGGGTTCCTTTCATGTACGGATGTACAGTACAGTGATAAGGATAGTTGCCTGGTGCAAGATTGGCAGTATTTATTTTTGCAGATTTTCCAGGCATTATAAGACTTGTATCCCATGATTTGCCATTGTTTGGTGCACTTGGATCACTACCACTCGTTGAAGTATGAGGTGCAGTATCAGTATTTGTAACTGTGATTACAGCTCCTTTTTTGACAGTTAATGTTGCCGGAGTAAACGAGGGGTTGCCCTGAACTGATGCGCCAGCTGGTATCGTTATGGTATTAGGCTTTGCTGCAGTTGATGCACCTGAGGGGCTACCGGGTGCGCCAGCTGGTGTGGGTTTTGGTACAGATACCATTGGAGGGAAACTTGATGTAAAGTGCCATAAGGTTATTGTAAGATACAAGGTAATGATCATTGGGATAAAAACAAAAAGCAATCCCTTTGCCATACGTGCAGGCGATGTTCTCACTATATCAGAACTATCATGAGAAGTCATATTACAATCCCTTTCCTTTTTTATTCAATGTTCTAGTGATGTGGGTTTTTACGTGCGTAGTCATAATAGTATTCTTTTCCTGTTTTCATTTCGAATGGGTCTTTTGGATCTGCAAGCTTTCCAAACATTGCGGATTTTATCATGTTGATTGCAAATAGTACATACGATGAGCCGATTATCCATGCACCAGTAGTAGCTATCTGATTCATTATTATCAATTGTGCTATAGGCAAATAATCCGAAACTCGCCTGGGCATACCATATAATCCTTCAAGGTGCATAACTCCAAACACCAATATTATTCCCACCATTGCCAAGCAGAAGTGGAGCTTTGCTAGTGATGTATTGTACATTCTTCCCGTAATCAAAGGAAATAGGTAGTAGACCATTCCAGTAAATGTCAATGATATAGTACCCATTAATATAAGATGGAAATGACCAACTACCCAATAGCTATCATGGGTTACAAAGTCCAACGGGATAGCTGTATTGACAACTCCACCAGCACCGGAAGCATAGAATAAAGCTATACCACCTACACCAAACAACATCGGTGCAGCAAATTTTATCCTGCCTCCCCACATTGTAGCCATAAAGTTAAAGACATGCATAGCCGAAGGCGGGACCGCTGCTAGCGTTCCGACCATAAACACAGTCTTTTCGGTAAACGTCATACCCGTAGCAAACATGTGATGCGCCCACGATCCAAATCCAATGATCGCAACTACCACGAGTGCTATGACTCCCGAATAGTAGCTGAATATGGGTTTCCGGGAAAACGTTGGAATTATTTCATACAACATACCTATAGACGGCAAGAAGAATATATACACCTCTGGATGGAACGTAAACCAGAATAAATGCTGATATGCAATAGGGTCTCCACCCATATCAGGGTTAAAGAATCCAGTTACTCCCAACCTATCAGTATACATCATTATTAAAGCAGCATCAAACGTTGGCATAGATGTAATTATCATAGCCGATGTAGCTATTACAGCCCAGCAGAAAAGAGGCATTTTCATCAAAGGCAAATCAGGATGCCTCATTTTTAATATAGTAACCATAAAGTTTACTGAACCAAGTATTGAGGATATTCCAAGAATCTTTAGTGCAAATATCCACATATCGGCAGCGGGTCCAGCGGCTTTTAATATAGAGTATGGAGGATATGCATTCCATGACATATCAGAGAAACCTACCCAAATTAGAACAAAACATGGAGGTATCATCCAATATGCTATAGCATTTAGCTTTGGCCATGCCATATCTTTATACCTAACCATAATCGGGACTAGATAATTACCAACTCCTGCTGCAAAAGGTACCGCCCATAAAAATAACATGGTAGTTCCGTGAACGGTAAAAAATCGAGCAAAATCCGATTGACCTGAAAATTCTTGAAGACCAGGTAAAAACAACTCTGTTCTTATTGCCATGGCTAAAGCTCCACCTGCAGCAAAAGCTGTAAGTGAAGTTATCATATATAACAAGCCTATATCAGTATGATGAGTTGAAAAAATAATCTCCCATAGTGGTCTAGGCTTTTTTAATTCTAATACCATTTTTTTAGTATAACAACCCCTATAATCCCTATTTTCCCGTAAAGTCTATAAAAGTATTTGGTTTTTTTTAATATGAAAATAACAAATTTTTAAAACATTGAAAATTTTTAAAATGAAAATATTCTTTTCTGTAAAAATCTATAGAGATGCACATCATTAATTTGTATAAAAACTAATAATTAAAAAAATAGTATTAGAATTAAAAAGAAAAGAAAAGAAAAAAAATTAGGCTTTAACGGTAAGTGTTCCACTCATAAATGTATGTACAGTACAATGGAAAGGATAGGTCCCAGGGGCCAGACTTGCAGTATTTACTTTGACAGATTTTCCAGGCATTATAAGGCCTGAATCAAATAATTTACCATTTTTGGGATCTGTAGCACTGGAACCGCTTGTTACTGTATGCGGAGCATTATCATTATTTGTTACTGTAACTATATCTCCCTTTTTAATAGATAGTGTTGCTGGATCATAGGAGGGATTTCCTTGAGTCGATGCACCAGAGGGTATTGATAGTGCAACCGAAGGGCCACTAGGAGCTGGAGCAGAGGTCTTAGTTGAAGCAGCGCTAGTTGTATTTGACGACCCAGATGATGCGTTTTGTGTTATAGTTGGAGGTTTAACTACCCTCTCTAATCCTGTACCTTGGGTAACTGTGGCATTAGATCCCGGTTTAACTACGGAAATCAATCCTGTACCCTGGGATATAGCAGAAGATGGCTGTGTACCAGTAGTACTTGCGGCACTACTACCGCCTGCACCCGTCGCAGCAGTGGCATTGTTATTAGGTTCTATGAATAACTTTGCCCTCATTTGTTGATGTCCCTGACCACAGTACTCTCTACATTCTATAAGATATTCACCAGGTTTATCAAATACATTCCAAAGCGAATTGACTCTTCCCGGTACTGCATCCATAAGAATTGCAAAATCTGGAACAGCAAAATCATGGATAACATCATTAGACACTATTTCAAATCGATATGGCACATTTGCCTTCAAATGTAACTCATTTACTTCCTGTGTACCATCTGCATGTTGAAAAGACCAAAACCACTGTTGCCCTATAACTCGCACAGTTTCTGAATTCGGAGGAGCAAACTCCAATGTATGTTCAACACGCCATGATTCTGCACCGACCCATATCAACAAGGCAATTACCACAAGTACAAAGGCCCATTCAGACGTACTATGACCCATTACCTATTACCTCCACTTTTGGTAGTGGGATTAGAAGTAGTATGATCAGATACATTAAACCTTTTATTAGATTCTCTAAATCTCCAGGCGACGTACATCCAAACTCCATGAACAGCTGCACCCACCATAAAAGCAGCAATCATTAATCTATAAAATAAAGCCCAAATTTCCACTCTTCTAATAACAGATATTCCGGTATCCTGAGCATATACTATTTGAATAACGCTTTGAATACCAATTGCAGCCATTGAAACAAAAATAAAAATCATCAATATCTTATGATTGGAAAAAGCCATATACTGTATTTTCACTCTCTGGGGTTAATATATTCATATCTAATTTAAGGTTTTTGTTAGCCAATGATCAGTAAAAGAAGATCGATATTTTCAAATTATAAGCATTTTGTTAATCAGATAAAAACCTACCAATATCCATCATATTAATACAACCTAATGAAATTATATTATCATAATTCTTAAAAATGCTCAAAGATGCATTTGGTATTTGAATATCGTATACCGAAGATGGTTTTATATTCATTATAAGCGAAATGGCAGCTTTGATAGGATCGAGATGAGAAACAAGAAGAACATTTTCATTTTTATGTTTTTTTACTACTTCTTGTAATAATTCAGATATTCTTTTTTTCACGGCTCCAAATGATTCAACTTCAAATTCTAACAAAGAATTTTCATCATCATTATCACAATAAAATTTTACAAAAAGATTACCATGTTTACTAATCAAATCTTCATAATACATACCTACTAGTTTCCCTAATTCTATTTCAAACAACCTTTCATCCTCTTCAAAAGGAACACCTATATTACGAGAAACAATTTCTGCAGTTTCGACAGTTCTAATTACAGGGCTGGAATAAATTTTATGGATATCAATGGTCGTCAGGATTTGACTTGTATTTTTGACTTGCTCTCTTCCTAAATCAGTTAAATGAGATTCAAGGTTTCTACCCACTAAAAGTTTTTTAACATTATTGTAGGCTTGACCATGTCTCATAAATATAATAAGCGACATAGATTTACAAAAATATATTAAAAATTATATTAATATTAAACGATCGAATAATTGATGACTGGATGTTTGTCGTTTAAATATATTTAAAACCTACGCATTAATGACACAGTTAATATGAAAATTGGAATTATTGGTGGAACCGGCGGTATGGGAGAAGGATTTGCCCAAAGATGGTGTTTTAATCACGATATCTTGATAGGATCAAGGGATAAACAAAAGGCAGAAGCATCCGCTAAAGAGAACTTTAATAATATCAAAAACATTTTTGCAGAAAAAATCAGGGGAACTATTTCAGGAGATGATAATATATCAATATCCAAAGAGAGTGATGTGTTGATTCTCTCAATTCCTTATGAAAATATAACCAGCACGTGTAAAGACATTTCAAATGTCATTAGCGATAATTGCACAGTAATTTCACCAATAGTACCGATGGGAAGAAATGAAAAAGGATTTTATTATATACCGATTGAAGATAGAAAAAAATCCGCTGCAATGGTAGTTGCAGAAAATCTTCCAAACTGTTCTAAGATTGTATCAGCATTTCATACTATTTCAGAAGTAAAATTAAAGAATCTAAAAATATCCTTAGATGCAGACACTTTTGTTTGTACAGATAATAAAGAATCCTTATCTTTAGTCACTAGCCTTGTAAATGAAATCGAGGGACTAAGACCTATTTTCCTTGGCGCTTTATCCCTATCATATCAGGCAGAAGTAATGACACCCATGATACTTAATGCTTCAAAACATAATAAGCTTAAACATCCAGGGATAAAACTGGTATAACATGCTTAATAATTACAAAAAAATAATCTCCTAATGGATTTTGATAAAATAGACAGAAAAATAAGAAATAGACGAAAGGAGTGGATGTTTCCACTCGGAATTCTATTCATTGTGATGGCACTTATCATTTTTTTCAGAAATCTAATAGTTATAACTACAGAACTTGGAATGGAATTTTTTATTGATAATTTCACTAATTCAGCAATAACAAATGAAAAATTTGTAATAGTGATGATAGTCATAGGTATTGTTCTTATTTATTTTGGAAAAGTAAAAAGAAAAAATCACCCTGACGATATTTAATCTAAAGGTACACCTAGGCTAAAATTTTATTTTTCAGAAAAAGATCGATTTTATCCATCGCTTCTTCCAATAAATTTTCATGTGGTAAATATACAATCCTAAAATGATTTGAGCCACTAGTTCCAAATCCAGATCCATGAACAGTTAAAACACCAGTAGAATTTAACATATCAATTACAAATTCTAGGTCGCTTTTCCATTTATTTTGAAGGTCGATTTCAGGAAATACATAAAATGCACCTTTTGGTTTTTTGCAATATACCCCATCAAGCTCATTGAGTCTTTTGAATACAAGGTCCCTTCTTTTTTGTAGTTTTTGTACCATCTCAGAAATGTGATCTTGAGGACCATTTAATGCAGCATTTGCAGCTATTTGTACCGGAAAGTTTGAAGCAATTCGGACTCTAGCTAGTTTAAAAATATTTTGCCTTAAAGAATCAAGTTGTCGAGAACGATTATTCATACATAAATATCCACACCGCAGGCCAGTCATAGAATAAGTTTTAGAGAAACCGTTTAATAGAATCACAGGAGCATCCTTGGCAACTTTTCCAATCCCATAAAAAGCACCATCAAAAACTATTTCATCATATATTTCATCACAGATAAGGTAAAGATTATGTTCTGAAGCAATATCTACCATAGATTGTAAACTTTTTAAATCAAAAGCTTCTCCCGTAGGATTACTTGGATTTATCAAACAGATTGCCCGCGATTTACCTGTTATCTTTTTCTGTATATCATCGATATCAGGTGTTCCATCATTGAATATTTTAAACTCGTTGATAGTGGCTCCATAAAATTTAGCATAAGAAGAATATGGAGGATAATAGGGACCTGGTAGTAATATTTCATCGTTTTCTTCAATTATAGAACCCATTACCATATCCAATCCCTCAGAAACACCATTTGTTACTAAAACATCCGAAGGAGTAAGATCTAATCCTTTTTTTCCACATTCCTTTTCAACTATAGATTGTCGTAATTCAGACCAGCCTTCAGAATCAGTATAATAATCATTATCATGGATTAGAGCATCAATTAAAGCATTTTTTATATGTAATGGAGTTTTAAAATCAAAGGCCACTGGATCACCAATGTTTAAATAAATTATTTTCTTGCCAGTCTTTTCATATTCTCTAGCATGTAAAATGATATCCCTTATCGCATATTCTACTCTGCCAAGCCTCTCAGATATTTTAATCAATTATTTAGTTCTAACTAAATATAATAAACAGATAATATTTGTATTTTATCAAATACATAATTAATTTTTAAATATTAAAATCACAAAATAAGAATATGCAAATATAAAATGTCACTTATTTCATAGCCTAGTTCATCATCATCAGAATCATCATCATAAGAAAAAAATGTTTTACTTGAATTCTACCACAAGAAAATAAACATAAATATCATTTAGGTTTTTCCGAATAAATAAAACCAGTTTTAGTAAATAATTATAAAATATTAGATTCTTTTAGATCAGTAAATGTTTTCATTTCTAATTGGATAAAAGCTTCTATCATATTCCTATAAATTATTTCTATTGTAAATGGATCAAAACCAATCTCTCTAGCATATGAGGTTACTTTTTCAATAATCTGCTCTAATCTTTTAGAATCTTTAACATTGGCAGCAGTTGCTTTAAACCGTGCAGCTTGTTTTACAAATTCGCCACGTTTAGACAGCAAAACAACAATTTCTTTATCTATTTTATCAATATTTGTTCGAATTTCATCTAGTGAAGAAAAATTAGATTCGTTCATTTTACAATAGAAATAATAACTAATTACCAAATATTTTAATTTTCAAGGAAATACACTAATAAATTTCATCTATTAATATAATCAAAGTGTTTATGCATCATCTTATTCTTACATTGTTTAATAAAATCATATATTAAATATTCATAATTACAAATTAAAAATTTTATATAGGTATAATTTTAAAGTAATACTAAATTGAGAACGAAAACTACATCCACAAATAATTAAAAAAGGGTTAGGTGAAATACGAATATATACTTTGTTATATAACATAGTATATGATTTATGATACTGCAAATATAAAAAACATGATCAAAAAATGCATATACGAGGAAAACACCAACATTAAGATAAAATTATTTTTTAAAATAAATTCGCTACTCCCCAAAGAATCAAAAATACATACACCATCATTTATCACAAATGATTATATTAACAAGGTATTGTATAAATTAGAGGAAATTCAATCGATAAAAAAAGTATCAGAACAAATAAAAAAAAATAACAGATAACCAAGATTAAAATTTTTATCATTTATTTTAATAAAACAATAATTTTGTACAAAAAGGTAATATTCTAATAAATACAACATCAGATCTCTTACCAGATTAACTTTTATGATATTTAACAACAGTTTCCATAATTTTCTTAAAAGGTACCACTACATCTCATTAAAAATAAATATATTGAACAATTAATATCAAATAGAGTGTACAATTACATATCTTAAATATTTATAACAATTTGCAGTCGATAATAGTACCAGATATAAAATTATATGCAAAGTCACAATTAATAAATATAAAAAATAAAAATAAAAAAAGGCATTCCAATATCAAATCAAAATTTAATTTACCATAGACAAAATATAAGAATGACAATTTTTATTTATTTTGTGAATTGAATTTAAAAGAAGGAAAGCACGATACTAATTTAGAATATGTTTTTGTTAAAGATAATGGAAACGAATTGTGGGAAATAGATTATAATAGAAAAATGGGGTTGGAGGTAAGCGAAGTAATAAAACCAGAATCAATTGATAATTTGATTACGTATTCAGGTAAAATTGAGACATTTTTACAAAAGGAGAGAGGATGTAAGGACATCCATTTCCATAAATCGTTTAGCTTGCCCGATCGAATTCACTTGGTGAATCGAAATTCAAAACTAAGAGGGTGTAGTTTTAATTAAAAATTAGAGTTTATTTTGAAATATGACAATATATTAAAATGCTATCTTTATTTTAAATTGTTTTCTATTCAAAGTTCCTTTTTTACACAATTCTACATCCTAAATACATTTAGATAACATCTCTCGAGAAATCATATGAAATGGTCTGTAAAAGTCTGCAATCAATCCCTAGTTAGAACGGCGAAATACGTCAGACTTTGGCGTCATCAACAACTAAGATATAGAAAAGAAATGCATAAAGATAAGGTTGGAGTAGAACCAATCATTATCCCAATACCTTTCTTATTCTTCTTTTGTTTAGATATGCCAAGGCATGCGTTCATTTGGTATACAATAGACGATAGAAGGCATTAGATGAGAATATTTCATGTAAAAGTACTATTTATTCGAATCAAACAACAATTCATAGTGCCGGCACACGAATGCCTATCACAGAAGGTTGCCCATAATCCTTGATCTCATCGTATTGCCAGCTGTTCTGCCATACTTAAAATTGGTGCAGCGGAAATTGGCTTTTGTGAGAGTACTCAATCAAGCAATCATCATCCAGATTGACCACGTATGTTTGATGTGGAAATATATCTGAGACGCAGAAAGGCTCCAAACCAAACCTGACGATATGATGATTAACGGACGCCTTGCCTACAAGTAACTTTGTATAAGTGTATTCTCTGGCGGCCGTGCAGATGCTATTCTACCGATAGCTAGCAAACTTTACACTTCATTTATTCGATGCTAGCGCACGTTGCATTTCATGTAAAGACGTGACATTCATTCCTATTCCTCAGCAAGGATATAGCGTGATCTTGATCCGATGACTTAGATTTTGTAACCGGATTTAAGACCGCGGTGATAATTTTAGGACTATCATCATGCAGATCACTACCACTATCTACCATCATACTACCGTTGTTTCCTCATATCAGATATAACAGATCATCATCTTATCATCAATAACTCAAACCATTGAAATCATCTATCTCGCAACTCCTGTCTTGACCAAGGAACGCTTGCTAGGTATAAGAAGTGGCAGCGATATCTTTCATCAAGAGAGTAATGAATCTACCAGCAGAATACCGTTGTTATCAGGTATGCAACGATGGTATAGTAGCCCAATGGTAGGTCAGACTATATTCACATATATAAAAAGAGTCGTCCCATCACTCCCAAAGAGGTTATTAATGTATTTGACCTTGGATACCTTTCTTGGCGTAGAAAAGGATTTTCCTGTAGAACAGCTACATCCATACCTATTAGAAATCAGAGAAATTTGGAACTATCTGCAGAAGAAAAAGAGTATAACAAAAATCATTCTAGAAAAAGGATAATCACAGAGCATACTATATCTGTCGATTGAAAAAGTACAAAATACTAGCAGGTGTATTTTACGATTGATCATAAAGCTGTTTGCCAGTAATTATGCAATATCTATGATATTCCAGTCAGTATTTCTTCTAGACACAAGTATTGTTACGACTACTTGCTATTCTAGCCTGTATGTTGTTATATTGACAGAATGCTGTTTTAAGTTGGAGAAAGTATGTTATGCCCTGCCCTGTTTGTTTGAATCGATTTTAGACCATCTTTACAATCAATCGTCTTATACGCTCCTATTAGAGGTAGACATATACTCGGTTATATGTTTCCATGGTGCAACAGTAAATAGTAATATTACACAACATATCATGTACAAAATGTTAAAAAGGACGAGTTTTTCTATCCATCCAAGATGTATATGAATAGACGTTCAGTATCTAGATAATTGAACTTTCAAAATCATTTCAGAGGTCCCTTCTTCCAGGAAATCTATCAAGAGGATAATTCGATTCAAGGGCAAGTCAAGGCAATTCAAGCCTTACTTCTAGACCCAAGAAGGAATATGAGATATTTTTCAGTAGAACTATCTATTTTGTTGTGAGAAACGTTCGCGTTACGTTGAATATGTTGTAGTGTTTAAATTCTTGCATGCATATAGTATATTATGGAAAAATAGGTATAGCGTTGTATCTTCTGTATCTTTTTCTAAAAGTTTAAATATAAGTTACTCATCGAAAGATTTTGCGATAGATGGTCCTAATCCATAAATTCAGGAACATTCCTTTACATCCACCACCTTCCTTCCTTTTCAAAGCATCTTGTATTTCTTAATATCCATCCACGACAGTATTTTCGATACTATCCATCAGTGCAACTGCGATATCAATAGAAAGTGGTCGTTATCAAAGTCTGAGCAGGAATACGATTATGGCGCGATATACGGCATGTAGATGCTCAAGGGGTTATAATTTGAGATCTTCGTCCTTCTAGAATATTCACATCACGATATACCAAGCATATATTTTATTGATTTTGGAGTTGTATTTTCCGTTTTACAGTTATAGCATACCATATCTGATAGAGCAAAACAGATAACAGTACAATTGCATATTCTGTATGAAATCCTCATGCTGGCAATGGATCTATCCTCAATACGGATTTGATATGCTCTATCAATGACGGTTCAATAGATATTCTTCTTCGGTTATAGATAACCTGAAGCTGGGTCATAATTCATATCTGTTTTCAATACATGTCATATAGCTTAAATCTAATCCTTGAGATATGATTTTGAGAAACACTGTCTCAAAGATTATCTCTTGATAAAATACATGAATCCATCCTTTTTAACATTCTGTATATGATAGGTTGGTATACCATGGCCTATTGCACCACCAATGAGGAAACGTGGTAGACCATATGTATATCTCCCACAGTAATTCTAAGATGTTTTATCGTAAGGATATGGTTTAGAATCGATTTCAAGGATACATTACATACTTTTCTTATTATGGACTGCTGTCAGTATAACCGTAAACTAGCAATAGCCTCTTGTGGTCTTGTAACATTACCTAGCAGTAGACGTATATTCGATAGAATACTAAAGACCATTTTTGCTACAGATATAAAAGAAAGGATATCTACAACGGGATATCTGTTTGTTGTTGCAGAGCGTTTGGTGGTTGATACTTCTATAACAGCAACAGAAGATAGTAGTCTGATGAAAGCAAAGGGTTGTGTCGTATGGCATAAATCAGCCATATAGAGAAAGGAGAAGTGCCTAATTCAGGTATTGACACAGATGCAAGAGGGTGGGGTTATAGTCATACCAAAGAGGGATGGGTTTTCAGATATAAAATACGTCTAATATCTACAACAGGCGATCTTGTGGTACCTCTAACAACCGATGTAACTACTGCAAATGTACCAGACAACAAGATACATGTTACTTTAACATCTTCTTCTTCTTCTTCTGCATACTCTTTACCATATGTATTGTACATGATAGCTGATCCAGGCTATGATGCTAAGAAACTGTATGAATATAGCAAGAGTGTATTGGGAATAGATTTGGTTTGCCCTGTTGAAAGATACAAAAGTACTTCCAAAAAGAGGCTTGAGATTGTATGCTTTTATCAATCGGTATTAGGTCAGGCAATCTACAGCCTTAGAAGGTTATCGATAGAACCATCATTAATAGAACACATAAAATCCGCTTTTAGGATAGGCCCGTTGCCAATACATAGATTTCATATTGTATCTGCAATTGTACTCTTATCGGTATTACTTTATCAGCTAATGGTATACTATAACTGTAAGAAGATGTATCTAATCCAAAATCAATAAATATATGCTTGGAACTTGGTAACATGGTAATTGGATAAAGACGAGTGGTTTCGAATTATGACCATGCCTCATGTATTTAGAAACTGGTTCAAGAAATACAATAAAGTATCTGATATAATTACAGACCTGATAAACTATAGAATGTTAGTTCAGCAGAACTAAAAATCCATATGTATTCAGGAGGAGGAATAATATAGATTGTTTTTAATTGCAAGAGATCTAGTATATTCCAAGGTTAGACTGAAAAATTATGATACAGGAAATGATGTTGAAAGCATCATTGTACAATAAGATAATATATATTTAGACAATGCAAATCATAATACCAAGATTTTAAGAATCAATGCAATAGAGCTATTCAAAACGAGTAACTTTCATCAATATATAAGGTAAATAAATTAAAATAAAATACATAGAGAACTAAAAAAACCCTCTTACCAATTATTACTGCAAAACTATTACTAAATTTTGTAACCAAAACCCCCAGAGAAAAAGAAAGGAAACAAAAGTATTAATTAATTCCCACAATTAATTTTGAATAAAAATATAATAATATATAATAATTATAAATACCTTAATTATTTAAAAGTATACTTATATATTATGATATAATAATGTTATTGATGATTAATAGTAAAACAAACTCTCATTCTGAGATAAAATCAAAAGCATTTTCAAAAAATAAATACCTACTCATTATTCCAATAGGATTGTTCCTTTTGTTGACTATAGGTTTAGCATCTGTCAATGTTATCTATGCACAAACAAATTCTACTCAATCAAGTGCATCAAATAAGCAAGGAACTATTACAAGTGTACAAAATGGCCCAGATGGCAAAGCAGCATGGAATCTTGCAGGCAATTGGAATTCAACAGGCCTAAATTCTAAAACTCCTACATTTAATGCTCATTTTAGTATGGCAAAATTAGACGGTTCATCCAAACATAGTCATACAATATCTAACTTTAAGATTGCAGGAAATCCTGTAACAAATGCAACAGGTACAGCATATAAGGGTACTACTACAGTAACTATGAAAGAAGGGCCAGTTAACAACGTTCCAACCACCATAGTTATTTCCCCTAAAGGTGATTTGAGTATAACACTCGATCCCAAGTTAACAAGCAATCACTTTGGAAATACACCGATCAAGGGTAAAACAGCTTAAAACAAACAACAATAACAACAATGAATAAAACATGGGAAAAGTAAAATATATTTTTTATATTTTACTTGACCATAAATAATATATTTTATTATATCCGATTTATTGAAAATAAAGTATATGTCTCTTGGTATATTCTTTTTTTAATGATTTTGATGGCCTAAATCATTTTTTCCCACAGATCCAAATATAAATCAAACAAAGGTATTATAAAATGAAAAGTCAGAGATTTTAATCATATTTGATTAAATTAATTATATGAGCAGATTTTTCGGTGTGACGCTGTCAACTTAGGTGGAATATCCATGGAAAGACATATGTTTGTAATAGCAGAACGTTTTCTGTTAGATGTTGTATAAGAGTATGGGACCCATCCAGTTTCAACAGAGATGGTAGAGGTATATGGTATCCATCGCAAGCATGTCAATACGTATTTAAAACTAAAACATCATATCCATTCTTTTGTATATAAGAATGAAAAAAGTATTCATTGAAAGAACAATATGCAATACATCAAGGATAGAACTACAGAAGGATTTGATGACTATTTCCCATGTTAAAAGAAAAATTGCAAGTTAAAACATATATAAAAATGCCTTACCTATTTGATCATCATTATAACAAGAAAAAGATAACTTAACTTTACAGATTCTTTTAAACACTCATAAATTATATAAGCGTCTAGAAAATAACAGACTAGAAGAAAAAGGGCCCGTAGCGTAGTCAGGACATCGCGGCGGTCTTCGGAACCGCAAACCGTGGGATCGAAGCCCATCGGGCCCGTGATTTTATCATCCCTTATAAATGGATTCCAATAATAATAAGGTGCAAGTAAAATAGTGGAATATAATATTAATCTAGAGACAGATACATATGGTCATTATATTTATACGCGATGAAATCGCCAGTGACCCGAGAGAAATATCAGAAAAGATTAGAGAAATTCTTTGATTCCATAGGTTTGGAAGGTTCTACAGTAGAAGAAAAAAGTAGTCTTTGTTAATAAAGGAAGAGAAGAAGGAGATACATGGATATTTAACAATATATTGAAATTTATGCAGTATCACCTTGACAGAGCCAATAAAAAAGAGATAACTGGTTCGACCATAAGAAATTACGTTAAAGTATAAAGTATAAAGTTATTTTGTAAGATGGCAGACTTTACAATACCTTGAAAAAAGATTACGAGAGGTTTACCCAGAGCAAAAAGCTATTCAGATGATAGGATTCCAACCATAGAAGAAATCCAGAGATTACTGGAATATCCTGATAGGAGAATCAAAGCCATAGTATTTCCGTGTGTTCTAACTTGCTGCTGTCGCACTGCTTTGATCTTTGAGGAGATAGGGAAACCAATCACTTGACTGCTTGAACTCATATATATATCAGATGTCAACCTAATCAATCAAAAAGGGAAGAAGCAAATCACCATGTCTTTATATCGTCATTAGTCATAATAGTTGATAACAATGGTTCTGGATATCTTTTGGTACATCGTAATGAGCATAATCGTATTTTGCGCTGTTCTGTCTTTATTTATTCAAGTCAAGATGTACAGGCAAAAACCACACGCCTAGAATCCTTTGGGATAATGACTCGGTGACCTTCCTTATCCAATAGGCGGCCTTTCATCAAGATTTCCTGAATTGCAAATCTTTTTTTATCGGAAAACGAAAATAACAACAACTTTTTTGTATGAAAAATAACAAAAAAATTATAATCGATTTTAACCTAAAAAGTCAAACAATATTTTTTAATAATATATTACTATTTTATTAAATTCATTATTTTTCTCATTTTTTTATTATTTTGTTTGATATTAATTGACTCTAAAATTATATTAAAAATTAAATTTTTATTTCTCTATAAATAATTTTCAAACCGATATTTTATGAGCTGCAATGGAATATGTAAGATTTAAGGCAAAGAGAAATCATAACATCCCGTCAAGATATACGGAAGGACAAAAAAGATGCAGTGTCTGTGAAATTTTTATTAATTGGATTGAAAGTTACTGTCCTTGTTGTAAATTCAAACTTCGAACCAGATCATTTCGTGGGTCTGGAGTTAGAAGAAAAAAGTATAGAGAAGAGAAAATCAAACGATACTAACAACTAATTTATAGCATATTATCATTTTTAACAGATAGAAAACGTTTGATAGATAAAAATATAAATTAAAACAATTTCGATAATGAGCAACAGTGTTCTCTAGTTACCTGTTGTAAGTACACATCTAAATCTAGCTTTACCACTCATCATTGCATCAAAAGCTTCTGCAGCGCACTCCAGTGGAAAGATTTCATTCATAGACCTTACACCAGAGAGAACACTAAATGATAAAGTATCTTGTGAATCAATTGAAGTACCAGATGCCCAACCTACCAACGATCGACGTCCTTGGATAAATAAAAGTGGATTCACTTCAATTGACTCTTCCGATGCTCCGATTATTACAAGCTTTCCATTGACTGTAAGACCACCAAGGATTTCACTCATGGCTTTTGCACTTGGTACTGTTGCAAGTATGACTTTGGCTCCGCCCAATTTGTTAAGTTCTTCTACTGCATTCTGCGAACGGTTATCAATGTATTGCTTTGCACCCAATTTCATTACCAGTTCTTCTTCCTCCTTTCCTCTTGCAATAGCGATGGTTTTAAAACCCATTTTAGAAGCAAATTGAACACCTAAATGTCCAAGTCCTCCTATTCCTAAAATGGCAACTACATCACCTGCACGTGCTCCGCTGTTTCTAAGAGCATTAAAAGTTGTAATACCGGCACACATAAGAGGTGCAGCGTCTGTTGCTGACAGCTCATCAGGCACATGTGCAAGTGCTTCAGTTGGAACTATCACATAATCAGAATAGCCACCATCATATGAAATACCTGGCACTTGTGCATAGCGACAAGCAAGAAAATCACCACGTAGGCAGGATTCACAATGGCCACAATGACCTCCATGCCAGCCAACAGCTACTCTCTGCCCTGTTTTCCATTCTGTAGTAGTATTAGTTGTAAGGCCTTTACCTACGGTATCAATAACCCCTGCAATCTCATGCCCTGGAACCCGAGGATATTGAATACCTGGAAATAAACCTTCCTTTGTAATGGAATCACCATGGCATATACCACAAGCTTGTACCTTGATACGTACTTGCATAGGACCAGGTTCTGGAATGTCCCGTTCTACTATTTCAAAAGGTCCTCTTGGTTTGGATATCTGTACTGAACGCATATGCTATTATGTCCTTTTATCTATTTATCTTTCATCTTTCAACCTAGTAGGAGGTATTACAGCCGCCACCACTACCACTACCACATTCTACGCCGCTAGAGCCATGGAATACTCATCTTAATCACCTATTTCGTAAAGTTTTACAAAAGATTATTCTATGATTTTCTGTCTTGAGTTGATAATAGAGACCTTACAACTGAATTTTTAAGAATTGCTGAGAAATTCTTTAAATATGGAAAAGCTGATCCAAGTCACATACCATCTATAAAGTCATGCTTGATTAGAGTCTCCGGATCATTAAATCAAAAATAATGGTGGTGGCGACAGCAGCAGACAGGTAAAAGTTGCTTTGTTTCATGATTCTTAAAATCTCATTTTACTATCTATTTTGACAAAATAGATATCATTTTGTTATACAAATAGCTTTCAGCGTCATTTCTTGCATCATGTTCTTTAATCTAACGGAATAAACATATTCACCATCAAACATTCGCTTTATCGATGAGAATACTGTTTCAACAAACAATTCATCTTTATCCATAGTTTGTACTATCCTTCCACTTTTGTAATTCATTTATTTGTGTCAATACCGACAGGCAGGTTTCCAAGAATGTGTCCAGGCTTCAGTTTAATCCTTGCATTCTTTCTAACTTTGATACAGGATTAGATTCATTATCTCCAAGATATCTGAATATATTATTACCCTCATAAGCACCATCATCGGCAATCAGTTTGCCAATCATTATTTTTTCTATCTAATTCCATAAAACCGTTGACCAAAGTAGGTAATGCTTTACTATCATCATGCACATGTCTATCGTCAGCTACCTTTATCATTAACGAATTTTCTTGATATTCACATTAACTGCCACATGTATTTTTGAATATTTTCTAATACTATTTTCGCATTCCATTTATCTTGTATCCATTGACCTCTATTGGTAACCTTGATATCAGTAATATCTATTGCGATGATAATATATTCATCTTTAGGTGTTCTATCTTTGTTATTATCTATTGGAATATCTAATTTGTTTATTCTTCTATTTATTGTTGTAAAATCAGGGATAGAAGGTACTTTTCCTTTAGCGTGTCCTTGCGTTATTGCCCTCTTTGGCTTGCCTGTATGGTAAATGGAAATATGCCTTGGTGTATCCAAATAAGAAGAGAAAGAATGTATTAGGATAAAGAAATGGTTCACCTACCTTTTCTTAGTTCATCTCTTTTAATTCGATATCCCAGTTATCAATAACATCAAATCCTAAGAGTATTTCACCACGCCTGACTAGAGATTGATTGTAGTTGGACCAATTCACAGAATTTGTTGATTTATGTTAGCTAAATATATTTGGAAAAGAGGAATCATACAACAGAGCATTTTCTTTTAATAATATTTTTAATTTTGTAAAATAATTAACATGTTGAAGATTTAATAACTATACATATTTAATAGCAGGTTTAATCTGTTTAAACTACCAGATTATTAATGAATCAATAAACGGTCAAGTAGAGTTTGTCATCTAGATTCTAATCAAATACCACAGCTATCAGATGGAATCAAAAATCAAGGGTATTATCCTGTGATACCAAGTATTAGGAAATTATGATGCTCTAGTATCAAGTTCTATTATTCTCAATACCTTGTATCTTAATTCTTTTTATTATAGATTTTGTTCCCATACTACCAAGAAGTATAAGGATAGTTAAAAGGACTATAGTTCCTCCTGGCGGTAAATTTGTAATGTACGAAATTACTATTCCTAATAGTACAGACAAAACAGCAATTATGATAGATATAAATGCTGTTTTTTTGAATCCTTTGCCAAACATTATAGCAGTAATGTTTGGAATTACAATTAATGAAGAAATTAATAAAACGCCTACCAGGCGAAGCGATGCAATCACAGCTAAACTAGCTACACCTATAAACAGATAGTTAAGCATTGTTACATTTATTCCACTAATTCTTGCCTGATCTTCATTAAATGTGATATATATAAGTTGATCATAGAATTTGAATATTATTACAAGTGCAATAGCACTTAACATTAAAATCATTAATTGGTCTTGCATACTTATTAGTAGAATACTTCCAAAGAGAAAGCTCTCCAAGTCAAGAGAAAAGCCTCCTGACAAACCTATTAGAATAATTCCAACTGCAAGTCCAGATGACATCATTACCGCAACAGCCGCATCAGGAAGAATTTTTGTAGATTGTCGTAACTTAGTAATTCCAAAAGATGCAAGAACCGAGACTATTAAAGCAGTCCATATTGGATATGTATTAGTAAAAAAACCCACGGCTAGTCCCCCGAAAGCTGCATGGGAAAGAGCGTCACCAAATAAGGATTGTCTTCTCAATACAAGAAATAATCCTATTACTGAACAGACTACTGCTACAACTACGCCTGAAAGTATGGCACGTTGCATAAAACTGTATTGAAGGATTTCAAAAACCATTTTTATCTTTAGTCCGTCTTCATATAGTATTGACTTGCATCCACATGTAATTGTCTATACATGAAATCAGAATTCATTTTAATTTAAATGCGAACGCATATGTAATTGCATGCTAGCTTCAGAATACATTCGAATGAATTCATCATTGCTAAAGAATTCGCTAGTTTCGCCATGAAAAAATACATTTCTATTAAGACACAACACCTTTGTGGCTATTTTACTTACCGCATCTAGATCGTGCGATGCCCATATAATAGATATATTGTTTTTTTGATGTAGATTCTTTATCAATGTATAGAATTTCTTCTGGCTCTCGACATCAATACTTGTTGTGGGTTCGTCCAAGATTAACAACTTTGGTTCGTGGACTAGAGCTTTGGCAATGAGCACCCGTTGTTGTTGTCCTCCTGAAAGTTCACCTATTCTCTTGTGGCTCTGATCAGAAAGGTCGACTATTTTAAGAGCCGAAGATACTTTCTCCTTTGAAACATTTTTTTTTCCAATCATTCCTAGAGATACAATTTCTTTTACTGTGGCAGGAAATCCTTGTTCGATTGATTTTTGCTGTGGAATGTATCCTATATTCTGAAGAATAGACTTGTCATTTCTAATGTCCTTTCCGAATATTCTTACTTCTCCTCGGTAATCCTTAATTAATCCGAGCAAACAGTAAAAAAGAGTAGTTTTTCCAGCACCGTTAGGACCGATAACTCCTAACAAATCGCCTTTATTAATACTAAATGAAATGCGATCTAATGTATTAGAAGAAAAAGACGAGTTAGTGGTTATATCGTAGGTGTAAGTCAGATTCTTGACAGATGCAGCCACAGTTACCTCTTGCATTGCAACCCCTCCTTTAAAGCATCAAGGTCTTGATACATTTTGTCCAAATATCCAATACCTGCCTTTTGTTCTGTTGCATTTATGCCTTCTATCGGACTCAGTACCATTACCTTTGCTCCTGGAATCTGGTCTGCTATAGCTTGAGACGATCTAGGATCAATCAAATCTTCAGAATAAATTACTTTTAACCCTAAATTCTTTGCCAGGTTAACTACTTCTACCAATTTTTGTGGTAGTACTTCTCCATTTGGCGTAAGTCCTTTATGTATAGGATGTATAGTTAATCCATATTGCTTAGCAAGATATGCAAACGCTAGATGAAATGGTATAAAATCTTTTTTTGCACATTTGGAACTTGTAAGGTTGCCTCTAAATGCAGTATCCAATTTATTTAATTGTTTTATGAAATTTTGAGCATTCTGATTATAATAGGCAGAATTCTTAGGATCTACCTTATCTAAACCATTTTGAATGTTTTTAACTTGTTGAATTGCTAATACCGGGTCTAGCCAAATATGTGGATCGTTTGGTCCTTTAATATCAGGATCATTTGGATTTGTTAATAGATTTACTCCTTTACTTGTATCAACTATATTATGTGGCGTCAGATCGTGTATCCAAGGTTCTTCCATTGAAACACCATTATATACCAATAGGTCTGCGGAATTTGCTTTTTGGATCTGCTGTATTGTAGGATTAAAATCGTGTGGTTCTGCACCAATTGGGATTAGTACTGAAGCATCAATTCTATCTCCTCCAACTGCCTTCACAAATTCATAAATTGGATAGAATGATGCAACTACGCTAATTTTAGATTGCACAGACTGTGAACCTATATTGGATATATTTGTAATATTTTTTGAGATAATATGGGGATTGTTATAATTGTTATTATTAGACTGATTTGGTGATAATTTGTTGATAGAAGAGGAATTTTCAGCCACTGTCTTTGAAGGCATTAATGTTATAGATGATATTGTTATTGCGAACAATAGAACGACAGTCAACAGAGCTACAGATACCTTCATAATTTGTTTCACAGTATTGATAATATTATTATTACTATATAAGCATATTCTTAATATTTTTTATTAATATATCAATGAGATATTAATAATAAGTGAACAGGCTGGAGGCTTTGTAAAGTTAAGATATTATTGCCCGATTATAATAATATGCAAATAAGTTCAACCATTGCTTAATATGTTTCAGTTTGCAATTTTTCTTTCCACAAGGAAAATGGGCATCAAACCCTTCGGTTCTATCTTTGGCATATTGTATTATTATTTCAATAATATTTTTTTCAAAAAAAGAATGAATATGATGCTGAAAGGTTCAAGAACTTACATGCTTGTGATACTATGTACACCATCTGTTGAAACGGGATGATCGCCACATTCTTTTAAAACATTGGATAGAAATCTTTCGGCTACCACAAACATATTTCGTTCTTTTGATATATGAAAAGATAGAATTTCTTTATCTATTTGTTCGATAACTATTCACAGCCAAATGAATTCAGATAGAAACACAACAATAGGCAGACTATTTGCTGATGGTGCTTCTGAGGGGAACAATATTTTTAGATGTCTAGCGGACAATGGGATCTTGCCTTGCATCAAAGTAAGAAAGAACACTAGAGTCAGATGGAAAAAGGAGACATCCTTAGAAATCT
>JAICXY010000108.1 GCA_025934495.1 Candidatus Nitrosocosmicus sp. | reverse complement strand
ATTTCGTAATGAAAGACCGAGAAAATAAAGATGTAAAGAATATACTATGTCTTCAATGCTTGTTCTTTTTCTAATTTGTTGTATCATACATTATAAGCAAGGAAGAAATCTATAGCTTTTTCCTTAACTTTACAGAGCCCCAAATTCATATCATATTATTTAACTACTTGTAGAAGGCTATTTGCAAATGTGTTCTAATTTAATGATTTTGATTTTCAAGATACTGTATATCATTATTTTACCATTTTATGATTATATCATAAATCATTACCATATTATAGGATCTACTTTTATAATTCTTATTGTTGACTATTACAATTGGAGTCAAAGACAATAATACAGTTAAAAAATGAACAATTAAAACCAGTTTTGGTAGCAGAATGTGCTCAAAATCTCAGAATCTATGGATATACTGAAGAAAAAGAGGAAGAGGAACAAAAACAACAACAAAACTATTTTCTGATCTGTGAAAGTTGTTTTTGGATGGCATCAACTTTGAGTCCTCTTAAATCAAACAATAACTTGATGCCAGTCAACTATACAAAATGTCCTCTCTGTGACAATAAAATAGACCAATTTGCTATTCCCTCTGTTTTAGACTGACCTACAAAAGGAAATGACTTTAAGTCATGATAAAACATCTCCTAAATTAAAAGCATCTACAATAGAGCCTATTTTATTACTTGGTATAAACAGGGTCTCCATCTATGAACTGTCAGTTGAAATAAATAAAATGTCACCACCACTTTCATGCAAGACCCTAAAAAGGTATTTGTTTTATCTGGTTAGTTATGAATTAGTATCATATAATGGTCAAAGGCAAATCTATAAAACTAAAGATGGAGGGCTTGATCTATTGTACAAGATTCATCAAGAAAAACAAAACACTTTGGCAACTAGTGAAGACATTACAATTACGGTAGAGTAATTGTATTGATATTTAATTTACTTATTCTAGACAATAACCGATGAAAAATATGCTATACATTTTCTATAAGTGTTATGTTATTGAAACAGTATTAATTGCGAATCGTGTTTTTAATCTATATGTTGTTATAGACTCGAAATTTTCAAACGATTTCTATTAAAGTAAATACCTTTTTCGAAAGCAACAATAAAGGGATTAATATGTAATTTAAAAACTTGTTTTATTCGAGTGTTTGGAAATGATTGTCATTATTTACTAGATCTTTAAATTATAATATTGTCTGTTTCTGCAGATGCATTAAATGATAATAACCAAGAAGAAAGAACTGTAGTGGATTATGATCCTAAAAATACTATAAAATTTGCTATAGAAGGATTTTACTTGATAAAATATGGACATGATGTTTGTACAGATTCTAATGGACCTTCTGTAATTCTTACAACCGATGTAGTAAAAAATGCGTATTATGATCTTAAAAGAAGAGGGATTGAAGTTAGATGGGTTACTGGAGAAACATATGGCAGAAGACCAGTATTTGATATATCCATAATATTGGTATGGCAAAGTATCCAAAGCAATTCAAAAGCGTTGCACTTAAAACTCTCATAGGTAGAGCACTTCAGATTCAAGGAATAAGAAAACCACTTGATTTGAAAAATGAACCATTTATTAACGCTCTTGAATTAAAGTTCTTCTTAAGAGGGGCAATATCTCATGGCAGGTATTACCTTTCCAATGTATTAACAATTGAAAGAAATATAGATGAGGCGGCTCTTGCCCATAATCAAATTGAAATGATAGGAATTTTTACTACGCCTCGGTTTTCAAACCATTTACTTACAAATAGAGTTCGTTTTGAAACAAACAGTTATGTTCGTTATGATAACGTTTCTACTAAACTCGATATTCAAACTAAACAAAATAAATATGATGGTATAGCCTTAAATTGGCCAAGAAACGATAAAACTTTAAAATTATATAATATTTTAAAAGATGAACTAAATACCCAAAAAGATGACAAGGTAAAACAAAAATACATTAATACATTAAAATTTTATAATGTTGTTATAACAAATACTCTAAATTGAGATTCAATAATGATAAGCAATCATCATTATAGTAACTTTTGACCTATTTCTGTTATTATCTTGTTTAATATTAGTTAAATATTAATATTAAAAGGAGAATCGATCTCTAAATATTTTCTCCTGTTTGATATACTCGAATCTATTTTAAATAACCGATATCCGTATTAGCCCGACTCGGTCCATTGCATTTCTGTATATTTTTTTAGGTTCCAAACCCACTAATATCGTAAAGGATGCAGGAGCAAAGTGTCCAATTTTACAACCCATTCAAGAGGTCCATATAGAAACAATTGCTAATCTAAAAAAACTGTACGCAAATCCTCATTCAATGAATCTAAAATTTCCATATCTTTTTGATTCATATGAAAATCAAACACCTGACTGTTTTCTAAAATTCTTTCCTCATGGCTAGATTTTGGAATAACAACTAAATCATGCTGTAAGCTCCAACGTACAAGTATTTGTGCTGTGGTTTTGTCATACTCTTTTGCAATTTGAACTATTCTAGGATCATTTAGTCTTTTGCCTCTTGTCAATGGACTATATGCTTCAAGCATAATCACATTGCTCTTGCAGAATCTTAATAGATCTTTCTGATACAAGTACGGATGAAATTCGACTTGATTTATGGCAGGGACGATATCGAAACTGTCTAACGTTTCTTTCAATTCCTTGATCGAGTAGTTGCTCACTCCAATTGCTTTTACTTTTTCGCTATTAAGTAGCTTAATCATGGCCTTCCATGTTTCAATAATCTTTTCTTGGACTGGCCAATGTATTAGATATAGATCTACATAAGATAGATCAAGACGTTTAAGACTCGATTCACATGCCTTAAGAGTGGAATCATATCCTTGATCGCTGTTCCATACCTTCGTAGTGATAAAAATGTCTTCTCTTTTTACATCACTTTCCTTTAAGGCCTTGCCAACATCTGATTCATTACCATAAATCATAGCTGTATCAAAGTGTTTATAGCCAATTTCCAGTGCGTATTTAACTGCTTTGACAGTAGATTTTCCCGGAGGTATTTGATAAACTCCTAGTCCTAGTCGTGGAATTTGAATTCCATTATTTAACTCAGCCGTAGAATCTAAGGTAAATGACATGCAAAAAATAAAGTCTTTAGATCTGACTTAAATTTATCTATAACAGTAAACCATGAAAACAAAATTTCACTCTATCTATGTCAATAATTGGGAAATATGATCCTCGCCTAATCCCTATATCATCAAGAACTTACCCACCATACCTTGACTTAATTTCTTATTTTGTCAAGAACCTATACATTAGTATTTTAAAAGATTAAAAATAATCTGTAATACCTATAAGTAATTGAACCCATTTACCTACTCTACTCAAACCCCCTTGGGCCCATAAGATATTTCTTCCTTTCTTATGTCTTAATTTATGAATGATAAAACCATGGTTGTTAACCATAAGTTGTGTCTTGACAGCATGTTTTTTCTTCTTACCCGAATAGAATGTCTTTCTTCTATTCTTATCGATAGGTCTTGGTATCTGCTGTTCGGTGGAATCAATAAAAGCAAGAAATCCAGGAATGTATTCCTCTAACTCTTCAGGAGTTCGAAGCATCTTTGTTATTTTATATGTTTTCTGTTGAATTAAGTAAGTAAACATTCTCTTACTAATTGTTAGATCTTTTGGATGTCACTGCGCAAATGTTACTCTGATTACTAAGGTCAAAGAGAAAGCCTGTCAAAGTGTAAGTTATGTATAGACGATAGTCAACTAAAAGCATAAGAAATATATTTTCTAGATCAAGCTCGAATGGCCTTTCGGCACCTATATGTCTCTTTTCGGCCTTTTCTTTTGGATAATCGTTGTATTTCATGTTTGTCATGTCTTTTTACTATCTCTTTATCGTAAATCCCATCAAATTCTTGTACTGTCAAGGCTGTAAATGATTTGAAAAGCAATAGTAGTGGTTTTTTGGATAACCCATCATATGAAAACAAAGGGAGAACAAGCTTATGGAGGTCTGTTGGTCATAAAGCTGTTTACAAGTAATGCAAGAGATCTAGTTATTTAACACGAATAAATTCAAGTAATATATTCACACTAAATGAATTACATCAATATCCGTATTAAATCATGAAACCTTCAAACAGGAAAGTGCAATAAAATTTACTATTCATAAAAATTATCCATTATGCTATTTCCACAATAAAAATACTTATTTATCATTAATTTTTTAATATAACATAGATATAATTTGTTTATCTATGAGATGCCCACAGTATTGTATAATAGAAAAGAAATTTGTCATCAAAGCTCTGTATACTGGTAGTAGACGATTGCATGGATATTGCTAATGCTATTAAACTTACATTGCAACTAGATGACTATAATGTTGATGCTTATGATAATCCTCTTTTGGCATTAGATTATTTTAAATCAAATCCAAAAAAATTTACTGCTGTAATTTCAGATATTAGAATGCCAGTTATGAGCGGCATTGAGCTTGTAACTAATATTAAGAAATTGGAATCAAATGTTATAGCAATTTTTATGACTGCTTTTGATGTAGATTATGTTAAGCAAGATCTAGAAAAATGTGATTACGAAATAGCAGGAATATTTCAAAAACCATTAAAAATGAAGGATTTAAGTGAGAGAGTTAGAAAGCATTTGACTAATGATTAAGTAATATAAATATAAAAGACATTGTTAATTATATTTCTAGCATATTAATTGAGGAAAATGATAACTTGATTTATCTATACCTATTACTAGATATTATTACTGCATGATAAAACTTCAAATTCATCCTATCTTAAATAATCACATTATAATATAGGTTTAATTAAGACTGTCGATGGAAACAATAATAATAATACTGAAGTAAATATTAATATCAGATAATGGCAAAGGAATAGATCCAGAAATTTATCCTAGATTATTTACAAAGTTTGCATCAAAGTCATTTCAATGAACTGGTTTGATACTTTTTATATCAAAAAATATTATTGAAGCCCATGGCGGAAGAATATGGGCTAAAAATAAAGAAGATGAAAAAGGTGCAGCATTTTCATTTAGTTTACCCGTTGTAAATATTTTGCAATAAATATCATGCTTCAATAAACACTTTATGCATATATCAATTTGATTTAAATAATTGTATGATTGGTTTTGTAAAAGAATTTGACAACAATTCAATAAACAATCAACATGTTTATTTTGTTTTGCCTTTTGTTTATTTTGGAAAAGAATACCAAAAATCTTAATATTGATTATTAGATATATTATATGAAATAAAGTGATATTTGATATCAAAGATGAGGATTATCCATTTATTTCTACAGATAAAGATGGTGATAATAAAATAGATAATCATGATTCTTTAAAGACAGAAAATTATTACAACGAAATAACTTTTACCAAACAATCCTACAGCTATTGTATTGGCATTATTAGTACAGTTAATCTAACAAAAGAATTAGATAATCCTGTCGAAATAAGAAAATATTATTCTATATTTTATAATACAATGGCTTCAATAATACGACGTGATGGTGGAAAAGTAATTAAAAATGTTGGTGATGTTATATTGTTTTACTTTCCAAAAACAGTCAACCTCTCTAAACCATCAACCTTTCAAAATGTTATTGAATGTGGGCTAGAAATGGCGGAGGTAAACACAATGTTAAATTCCAAACTATCAGAAAATGGATTACCATCCATCAATTATAAAATCAGTTTAAACTATGGAAAGGTAGAGATTGCTATTTCATTAAATTCAAATACTGTTGATTTATTTGGACCTGCTGTTAATATCTGCTCTAAAATAAATCACTTGGCTTTACCAAATCAGTTGGTTGTTTTCAAGGACCTCTATGACATTATAGAAAAACATTCGTTTTTCAAAGATTATGTATTTGAAAATTTAAAAGAAAATGAAATCAGTAATAAAAAAGAATCCGAGTATTCTTGTTCGGTTTATTCTGTAAAAAGAAAAAAAGATGGTTTAATTTTTCTCAAAGAAGCCGAGAATAAAAAAGAAGATCAATTCAATAAGAAAGAACATCCTCAAAATCAACTGAATTCATCTTTTAATATTTTATTAATAGATGATGACAAAGATATTCTTTTTACATTCGAGCCATTTATTCGAAGCGCAGGCTATAATCTAACATCTTATTCTGATCCTAAAGAGGCACTTGATCATCTATCGAATCTTGATCCTTATTACTATGATCTGATAGTAATGGATATACGTATGCCTAGATTCAATGGATTTCAACTTTACAAACAGATTAAAGTATTAAATCCAGATACAAAGGTGCTTTTTTTGACAGCATTGGATGTTGTAAAAGAGATAGAGTTTGTATGCCCTGGTATGAAAGAAAGCGATATTGTTAGAAAACCCGTTCGCCCCAATATTCTTTTAGCCAAGATTGAATCAGCGTTACATTCCTAATTTTGTAATTTTTCATCAACTGTCGCGATAAATATAGTATAAAACCATGGATAAAGAATATAGTTTTATTAAATAAAAGGCCTAAACCCAAAGATAAGAAAGAAATGTTCATTATATATTGCAAGGAGCATCCTAAATTTGAGAGCATATACCTAGAAGAAGTAAGAATCATTTATGTTATTCAAAAGAACATGTACAAGAGAATCCAGATATTCCATCTTAATACAATAGGATATGGAAATTCAGAGCAGCAAGGATAGTACATATGCTAACTGAAGTAAAATAAGTATAACACGTTGCACTCAACCTAATGAGAACATGGAGTTATTTTTTTAGAAATACCTAACTATTTGTATGCTTGTAGTCAATTAATCTCATTTTCAAGTTGAAACTTCTGTGATTGTTGTCTTTTTATATGTTCATTGTATATCTCAACTCTTTTTTCAAGTAACTTAAGGTCTTGTTGATTCTCCACTAATTCTATTATATCCTCTTTACTTAATCCTTCTTTTTTTATCCGTCTATACAAATGGAAGAATATGGGAAAGTCATTCCTAAGATCATTATATATTTTTACAAGACCATCCATTCTTACAAGTCGTAGATAATCAGAATGAAAACTCAGAACCACATCTGTTTTTATATCAAATTCTATAGCCACATCTGCAAGGGTTTTCTTATCCTTAAACATCTGAAAGGCCCTAGCATATGGAGAGAGTGTTTTTAGCCGTTTTTCCTTCACTTTTTCAGTAATCTCTAAATTATCATCACCAGTTGATTTGTGAATAATCTTGCATATATCCTTGAGCGAGACATGTACCTCTTTAGGTATATCTCAAGTTGTCTTTCCTTCTTCAGATAGTTTGATTGCAAGTTTCTCTTTTTCCGTTCTACCTATAAGCATTACAGCAATCTATGCTAGAAATATCAATTAAAGAAACATCTGATTCTCTTGATTATCTGATACTTTACATTAATTTCTGTGTTGTATTAGTCTGTTATAATGCCAGAACAATCTTGTTATAGATTACTTATTTTCATTCTATTGAATGTCCAAAATGATTAATCGAGTTGACAATCAAACAAACTATAATAGAAAATTATCACTTTTTCCTATCGTCATAGAGGCCAACAATAGTACCTTGCCTTTTACTGATTCACATCATTTTATCCGATTCTGAATCAGCAATCTCAATTATCGGTCCTTCTGTGGATGCTCAAGAGGCTATAAAACACTTGGAATCATCTTTCAACAAACAACTCTCTCCAATTCTTAAAAAAATAGCGATTGAATCTTATGATATACACTATAGAAAGTACAGAGGAATTACGGTCTTACTGAACATAAGATATTCTCAGGTATTCCCAATACCACATAATATTATATAAAATATTAACTATGCTACAGGATTGTATTTATTACAGGTTATATCATCGACACTTTTTTAATAGTTTTCTAATAAGAAATCCAGACAGACGTTATCTTGTTATAGCTAAATGAAATTAATGAATAATAATAGTAAATCATCAATAATGATTCTATTTACTATTGCATTGTTAACTGGATTCACATCTAGCGTACATATACGATTTGTGCACGCCTTTTCAATTGATTTTAGTGGTATACCTGGATTGGATGGGAATTCAGGCTTAGGTTTTTTAAAAGGTCCCAAGGGTGACAAGGGAGATCCTGGACCTCCAGGACCTCCAGGTCCACAAGGCCCAAAATGTAATACTGGAGCAACAGGACCTCCAGGACCTCCAGGGCAAGGAATAGAATTTGGTCATTTAACTGTTATAGTACATACTCAAGATCCAGCTAATAAAGCACACTCATCTGATTTTACAGTACATGTAAATGGCAATCAACAATCACCTGATACATTTCACGGTTCTGAAGATGGTACCGATGTAAAAGTAGGGGTAGGCAATTATCAAGTTGTAGAAGATACACCGATGGGCAACCCCAACATCCAAGGAAATGGATTTCATTATAGTCAAGATTGCTCAGGGATAATGCGTAACAACGAGGATAAGATATGCACAATAACCAATACAGTCAACCCCTAGATATATTTTATTTGTTAGTTTATACCATTTAATTTATTTAGGTTTGTCCTTAACCTTTCAATCTCTTTTTCAAGTTGCTGCTTTTGTAGATTTTGGTATCTAAATTCATCTACTTTGTGGATCTTTTTTCTAGGAACTTTAGTTCTTGTCAGCTTTCTACCAATGACAGAATATCTGGTCGTCTAGTCCTTCTTTTTTAATTCTTATGTAAATATCCAAGAATGGAATATTATTAATGAAATCAATTTGTATAGATATACGTCAAGACATTTTCGATAGATCAAGACAATCTCAAGTCCAGAACGGCATTCAATTTTATTATAAAAAAAGTTACTTGTTTAAATAATAGATTACTTTTAATGGCTCTGTAAAGTTGAGACACTATTTCTTTGTTGTAATAGTCTGAAAATAGATTAAACCATTGTTGAACATGCATTAATTTACATTTATTCTTTTTTCTACAAGGAAAGTAATCATTATCAAAGCATTCAATTCTGTCTTTATGTATTGAACTGTCCTTTCTATAATGATGTCTTTTTCAAAAGAAGAATGATGAATATGATATCCTATCTTTAGAAATTTGCAACCTTGAGGTGGATACCATGTATCACCACCGCACCGTCTGTAGAACCGGGGTGTTCTCCATGTTCATCCACAGCTTTTAAAATAAACCGTTCGACTACTATCACAAACATATTTTTCATTCTTTTGATATACTCATTCTGAGGATTTCTTTACTTTCAAGTTCGATAATAGCAACACCTCATATCCAAATAAATTCTGACCCGACTTTATTACAACCGTCTCATCTTTTTGTATACAAGAATACTCGAGGTTTTCTTTTTCTTATCGATGAGGATTACTTTTGAGGATTACTTTTGAATCAATCAGTTCTAAATAAAAACGTGATTTCTTTTGATAAACTTGATATAGTCTTTCTGATACCTTTCTTAAAGATAGACCTGAAAAATAAAAATACAAACTATATACATTGTATATATTATGAAGGTGTTCTATTGTTTCTGAAAATCACAAATGAAATAGAGCGCCTTCAAGCTATAAGCTTTCCTTAAGTGAAGAGCCAGTTGCTGACGTCTAATGTTCTGAATCAGGTATTCAAGTATTATTAGGATAGATGTTAACTGTAACTGAAGATTCGCCTAATAATCAACCCCTTTCTTGTCAAGTTATAGCCAAGATTGTTCAGGTGTGATGAATCTAAATGAGATAAAAACATGTACAATTAATAACACACGTTAGGATGATATCAAAATGGAGGTTCAAGACAATATCACTCTACCCATTGATGGGTGTCGTTTCACCAGGTATTGTAGTCTTGATTAAAACATAGATGTATTAATTATCAAACACAATTCAGAGAAATAATTCAAATACAGATGATTATGAATGCTAATGATAGAAGGTAACTAGAGTATGCTGTTGCTCACTTGGATAATAAGTTTGGAAACTTCCTCGATTTTTAAATTTTTATATCATCCATATTATAATCTGTTGACCAAGGTACAATTTATCCACCTATAAAATCTAATAGTGTTATCTTTTTCTCATTGTTCACATCTTTATAGTTCAACAAAATATCCTTTATCTTATGCTGCTGTTGTATCATTGCCAATAGGAAAAATAGATAATCAATACATGATTTTGAATCTTCAATATTTATTATCTTGCTAGAGCATTCTTTATGACTACCACATATCTCCATTATCATTTTTAATAAAAGTTCTCTATCATCTTTATGCAAAGAATGTATGAGACCATGCCATTTCTTACAAGTTCTATCAAACAGTTTTTTTCCTTCTGGGTTGTTTTCGGTTAATGATTCTATTTCTTCTTTTAATGAATCCTCATTGACTTTGATACCTTTTTTACTATGAAGTAATAGCTCCTTATAATTATGGAAAATAGAGCCCATTATAACAGATTCAAATACGATAGGATTTACTGCATTCCCCAAATAAGCTGTATATAGTCTAGCATTCTCAAAAATCATATCAAATGCTTGTTTATCTTTTTTAGTTGGCAATTGTTTTTTAAATACAGACCAATCAAGTTTTTCTATTTCAAGTAGTTGTCTAAAAGATGGAATTGTTCTCCCCATTTGTTCAATGAAGTACACAAAATTAAAAGCTTTACGCGGTGTATCTCTGTGTATGTTTTTAACCAATTAATAAAAGGAATCTATACGAAACTTACTATGATTATTTATAAAAGATTCATCATAACTATCTCTATTGTAGTTGTTGCTCTCTCTTTCAAAACCATCTTTTATCTCATATTTGTCTGTATAATCATAAAACATGATTCCTTTTTTACGTATGAAAGTATTTGTTAATATGGAATAGTCTGATAATATTTATCTTATCGAATCATCGATTCGTAAAAACCTTGACTGATTGTAGATGTCCATATATATGGTACAATATCCAAAAGGAGAGGTTTAAAATCCCGGTTCTGTTATTCAATTAATTCTATAATAGGTCATGGAATACTTGATGATGGACATAAATAATCAATATATACAAGAGATACAAAACTGGAATTAATTTCCCATAATATATCTATAGTGGATTTCGAATAAAAGGAAGGACGTAAGGAAGGACGTAAGATAGAGGTACTTACTGTATTTAATGAATCAGGATAATCAAAAATATTACTATTCAACGCTTTAAAATAATAATGAAATTTTTATTAATAGATCGTCTCCAGATTGTACATATATAGAGATTATTTATACCTCGATTTATCTAATCTGGATTTGTTGGTCTATTGACATCGACATTATAATCCATTGGAAAATTCATGATAAGTTCCATAGGCCTTTACTTTTTTGATGTTTTATTTGAAATAATATTTACTCAT
>JAICXY010000190.1 GCA_025934495.1 Candidatus Nitrosocosmicus sp. | reverse complement strand
ACATTAAAGATAGAACTGAATGCTTTGATGATTACTTTCCTTGTAGAAAGAAGAAATGTAAACTAGAACATGTTAGACAATGGTTAATTATATTTGTCGATCATTACAACAAAGAAGTAATTCCTTAACTTTACAGAGCCATAAAATTTGTATATTATATATTATAGTAATACATGCAATTTTCCATAGAGCAATAGAATAAAAATTGAGATCGATGGTTATCTCTATACTGCGAAAACAAATTTTTGTAGCCATGACGGATTAACAGGTTTGACATTATTCTAATTAGCAAATTGTTACTTGAGTATTACTTATTATTTGTGCTCATTGAAAACCTGCTCTAGTAACGATTATAGGCTCTATTCTGGAGATGATGATATATTGACAAAATATGATAAATGTTTGTAATAATGTTATCTCGTTTATAAAGAAGAGCATCTATTCAATATTTGTTTTATTTGATTCTTAATATCTGTCGTAAAACCTCAAACAAAACATGATTCCAACTCTTAAAATTTCATTTATCCTAAATAATTAAAGTATTAACCGAATATCTGAATATCCAATGTCTTTAAAAATAAAATATGATATTTGCTTTGTTGAATTTCCTTCCTTCCAAATACAATTAGCTAACATCAATTAACAAATTCTATGAATTCGTCTGCTAACCCCAACCAATACCTCCATGGGAATTTTGGATGATCGCTCCAATTCTTCATATCGCATCTAATGTGGACAGAGTTGTTAAAATAATAAGATGACAAAAAAGGTATTCAATGTATGTGATGACAATCTATCGACAGTTTATTCATAAAGTCACCTTTGGTAGGGACATGACTGGCAACAATCCTATTATAGATATAAGAAGGAAACTTGGCTAAACAAAAAGGCGATTTAACAGATAAAAACGGTATTCCACTTTCTGCTGCTGTTATAACAACAGCAAATAAACAGGAGTAAAAGCAGTAACAGAAGTTGTAGATAATGTAGTTATCAAACAACTAACTTCCTTTATCGTCTTTTACAAAGAATAATTCTAGAAAGCATAGAGTATCATCAGCATTTGTGCCTTGATAGAGAATACAACTCCAAATCAATAAGACCGCAGATAACCAAATGTGATTATATCTCTCTCTATACCGTATAGCAGAGAGGGTAACAGAAGAAAGAGACTCGGTGTAAAAAAAGAAATACCTTTCTGCAAGAAATGAAGTATGGATGGCTGTATGGGAAAGGACAAATTCATGATGGCACAATAGGTTCAGAAAGCTATATACAAAATATGAAAAGTAAGTAGTGAGAATTATCTTGGTTTGGTGCAACTATCATACAGCATCATTTTTAGAGAAAGCTAGTATTGGATAGGCCCTCATTTTCAAGCGTAATGTGAGTCATTGTATGTGATTCTATGCCATGTCCTTGTTACTATACCGTTTTGATCATACCAATTCAGACTCCATTTCAAAACAACTAGTAGCATTATTTACATAAGTACAAACTGTAAAAATATCGCTTAAATTCATATCTATCTAAAATGGGTTTAGCTAAAGTAAATTGACTTTTTGAAGAAATATTAAAATCCATTTTATAAAGATGATAGTGTTATTTTTTCCAGAACTGTATGATGTTTAAAATTAAAAAAAAGAAAATAACAACTATCACAAATCATTAGCAAAGTTAATGTAAAAAGTTTAATGGAATGCTTTGTTGCATAACTATGAAATTCGTTTTTTGTTGACTGAAATTTACAATAACAAGGGAATTATAGGTATCCGATCCCCTAAACTTAGATTAAACAATTCATGCTATTGCGAAAAAATTGAGTTATGCAACAAAGCATAATGGAATATATTCAAATTATCCATAATTATACTATATTGTTACTTATGAATAGTCATCTTCTTGAACCATTGATTACATTCCATGGTAGTTATACATGAGATGAATATTTACAGTTGTGATTTAAAACAAGGGGTTTTAAAGATAAATGAAATGATTTCTATGAGTCAGACTTTCCATGCGGGATGTGATCATTTTCAATCATGACGTTTGCCTATTATCCATGCTCAATAAACTTCGTTTAAATAATCAATTTTTTGAAAATTTTATTGAGTCTGCTCCTCGTTACTAGGAGTGATTCAATACCTCGCACTTCATTTACTTGTCTACTATTTTGTTCATCCATAAATCTTTTAAAAGATCCATCTACGCGATGGTGAATTGATTATTGTCATCGCCTTTATTTCTTTCATATTTTATGTTATTCCAATTACTTTTTATTATGCAGATGATATGATGAATTTAGGTTGTTTGCTTCTCAGTCAAACACGTTTACTTGTTTGTAATTGACACTATCAAGATTTGTCTGTATTATGGTCCGGAAATAAAGTAAGTTACACTAGAATAGGCTACTGCAAAGAACCCAATTAGCAAGCCAACTTTGCTATAATAATAGATCTGAAAACAATCTATAATAAATATAAATATAAATTTACGTGAAATGAAAATCTAGTTGATATCTATTGTGAGCATATGGAAAAAGATCTCACATAATCTTCACATAACCACTACTACAGTAAGAAGGAAATTAGCCGTTACGATTTTT
>JAICXY010000174.1 GCA_025934495.1 Candidatus Nitrosocosmicus sp. | reverse complement strand
TTTACAACGTTAGACAGAAATCGTTCGGCTACTACTACAAACATATTTCGTTCTTTTAATATATCAACCGCAAGGATTTCTATATGCTTGGATTCAAGAACTACCCATCAAAGCAATATTAATTCAGAAGAACCTGCTTTTATAGCAATTTCATCGTTATGTATTTGATTTTATTATTCTTTTGATATTTTCGAGGTTTATATTTTTGAATCCAGTGCCAAATTGATACAAGATGACTATTTTTATCATTTTTAAGAAAGATAATGCTTTGTTGACAGTCTTCCTAAATGATAAACCAAGAAAGTACCAATGTAATTCATATCCAATAATTTGTGAAGGTGTCTATTTCTATCACACACAAGATATATGGTTATTCTAGAGCTATAGGTTTTTCCTTAAGTTAACAGAGCCGTACCAACATACCTAACTCTTTATTATCTTGTCCTAGTAAAATTAAATATATACTGTAATACAAAAGTAATGGATATCTTTCCAAAAGCCATATAAACCATCGCTAAAATTTTGGAATTTGGTAATGTTGGTATCTCTCATTTATCGCTCATAAATCAATAATGTGGAATTAATCCTCTATAATGGCTGTTTAAGCTATCTATTAAATGGCTTTTCGTCTCATTGTTTTTGCAAAATTATATACAAAAATTAATTGATCTATGCCAACACATAATGCAAAAAGCAATATCGAATTAATAGTGGAAATATGGAATTTTCCTAATTTGAATAATATCATACAAAATAAAAAAGAAAATCTATAAAAATAGATTAAAAGGATTTTAATTTAATTTAATCATTTGTTTCCTTGTACAGGTAATATTTGTCCCCGAATTTCACCGTTTTTGTTCTCCTTTGTATGAATGTTGACATAAGCTTGTCCATTCTTTATCATGCTAACTAAATCAGATATCTGTTTCCCGGCCATTGGGCCTTGAAGATTACTAGATGTGATAGTCCCTTTTCCTGATGCTGGAAGCATGCATTGGCAACCATAATTCATTTTTGCGTTATCTATTGATAGTGGAACTACTGGCTGTCCATTTTCTCCGGTTTTGCCTTGATGAATATGCGCCGCTGTAATATCCTTTATATTGTTAGCAGTTAAAGTATAGCTTAATGTTTTACCATCAGTACTTAATTTAAACTGAGCCATACCCGTTGCAGAAGTACTTACTGGTGGTACTTCATTAATTCCGGATAGCTTTGCTTGAAATGTTTGTTGTGTTTGTTGTTGCCCATTCTGCGCATTAACCGCAATATTAGTTGGACTCATCATAATACCCAAAGAAATTGCAGATACAATTACACATATCAAAGTTGTTTGTAAATTTTTATTCATAAAGTTAAATTTCAAAGTGATTATATAAATATATATAGAACAGGACCATGGTAACATAAGAAAAAACTTATATCAAATGGTTTTTACATTATTTGTGAATTGTAATGTAGTATTTTCTATTGCTTTGTTGTGTAATTCATCCTCCTTAGGTTATTTCATTCTTGTTACTCTATATTCTTCTAAACAAGTTATACAACGATATCTTTATCGTCATCTCTTTTACCATGTTTTGAAACCTGGTTGCAGATGTATGTTCCAAACATTCTTTTGATAGTCGAAAAGGCTGCTTCAGCATCCATCTATGTCCATAGTTTCTTTTCTTTTTCCATTAACAGATCCTTTGTTTGCCACCTTACTTCCTTATTCCTTAACTTGTTATTTCTGGGTAAAATGATTGGATCTTTCTTACCTTTATTCCTAAAATGTTTCTATTCTTTTTAAGATACATAAAATTCCTGTTTGTATCATGTGCTCCGTCAGCCAGGACGGATCTTATTTGTCTTATGATAATGATAATGATGATGAGGATTGATCTTTAAAACATGATTAACCTGTTTCTTTAACATCTTACTGCTGTCGTGAACCTTCTCATCAGTCACTTCTAGAGCAAGTATTTCCTTGGTCTTTACATTTACAGCAACATGGATTTTGAGATAACCTTTTTTTTTCTTTGTGTATTCAATTTGTCATACATCCATTGTCCTCTATTAGTTACCTTTATCCTGTACTATCTATTGCAATTATGATGTCTTCTCATCTTCATCTTTCTTACATTCTATACTATCGATGTTCCTGTTGATTCTTTTGCAGATATGGCCGTAACCTGGTGGATTTTCAGTTAGACTTTTTCCGGTGGCCTTGATAATACCTTCTGTCTGTCTATAAGGTAGATGAAATGAGTAACGTATGTAACCAATAACTATACCTATTCAGAAGTAATAGAATAATTAATCATTTGTTGCAATTGCCCTATTATAACCACTCTGTTATAAGACAAGGAACGAAATACTTTGTTGCATTATCTTAAAATCCAAGTTTACTATCTGTATTCTAAATAGATATATTTTATAACAAGGTAATCTTTTTGGTCAAAACAGGTAATAAAACAAAATTATATAAATATACTCTAAAGCAGTTAAATTACATACGAGAAAACGGAAAAGCAGAAGAATTCTTCATTAGATATAATACAGGTATGCTTTTAACAAAAAATAACTCAAAAGGAAGGATAATGATCGATAGACCTATTGCATAAAGGATTCTTAATGAATTACTGGGGGATTCACCATGGAATGATACTATAGAATTAGAACTAAGAATTGCAGCAAAAATAATAATAGGTATAGTGAATACAAGCATCTCAATTGCCAAAGATGTCAATATATTACGAACATAGATTTTTATACAAATATTCTTTAATATATCAAGATGTTTAATACTATTATAGAAGTCTCTTAATTTCTCATTGTTGATGTTATTGATATTATTATTCTCGTTGTTATAAGAGTCATTGTTATTGATATTAAATATGGAAAATCGGTGGACAAAACTTGTTGTAGATAGTGAAAAGAGACTATATAAGGATCCATATTTGACATATAAAGATAAAGTATATTGTGATTCTTGAATGAAATCTTTACAGAGTTGAATATCTTTATTTAAATAACTATTGCTAGTAATAGTATCAATTTTCAAAACCTTTTCAGCATTGTTATTGGCCACAATAATCATATGTTTCATGGCATATGTAGAATCTGCGATTGCATGTTTAAGGATAGGATTTTTATAGTGTCGACTATTATCAACATCCTCACCATCTTTTATATTTGCAGTCCAAAACGGTTTAAACAGATTTTTCATTTTTTCCTGCTGCTTGTCGAATCCTTCTATAGTGGTATACATGCTTTTCATTTCATTTCGTAATGCAAGAGTATTAAAGCTTACAACAATTGCCAGCAATGCTGCCAGTGCACGTATGAAAGCGTCAATAGTATTTCGAAATAAATCAAAATTTAAAGATGCAATTGATAGATAATAAAAAACCGCAAATAATATTGCTTGGATAAATATGAGAATTATATATCTCTTCCTAGTTGACAAAATATTAATAAAAGAATTGACAATATATCGAATCTTTATTATGCTATGGTCATCTCTTTATTGAATGCTGAAATTTTTTATTTATTTTTTACTAATATGTATTTTTATCATCACACAAATGGGCTCTGTTAACTTAAGGAAAAACCTATAGCTCTAGAATAACCATAAATTATTATATGTCTACTAAAAACAGAACATCCTCAAAAATAATTGGATATGGTTTATACTTGTACTTTTTAGGTTTATCATTCAGAAGTACTGCTAAAGCATTATCATTTTTAAAAATAAAGATAAGTCATCTTGTATCAATTTGGCACTGGATTCAAAAATATAAACCAAAAAGACATCTAAAGGATAAGAAAATCAAATACATAACGATGAAATTGCTATAAAAGCAGGTTCTTCTGAATTAATATTGCTTTGATGGGTAGTTCTTGAATCCAAGCATATAGAAATCCTTGCGGTTGATATAT
>JAICXY010000064.1 GCA_025934495.1 Candidatus Nitrosocosmicus sp. | reverse complement strand
TCAAGTGTGAATTTGGCAACGTCTTACACGACTTTTGGTGTGACATTCCAACATTTGCAGGTAAGTAAGAACTGTATAGAAGAAAGACATTCTACACTGTAAGAAGAAAAAACATACCGTAAAGACACAGCTTATGGTTAACAATCATGGTTACATCATTCATAAATTAAGACACAAGAAAGGAAGAAGACATGACTATGATATTTATACGAAAGATCATGCTGTCACTCTAAAAGAGGTTGTCAATATATTTGATCTAGGATATTTAGGCATAGAATCAGATTTTCCAGACCCACTATCATCGCACTACCATAGAAAAGGAAAAGAAACCAACACGAGCTGTCCCAAGAAGAAAAAGAGTACAACAAAAGTCCTCCAACAAAAAGAGAATGGGGATAGAGAACATAATATTATTTGTCGATTGAAAAAGTACAGGATTATGAGAGATATCTTTAGGAACAAATTGAGAAAGTACAATAGAATATCAGGCATAGTCTCAACCTTGATAAACTATAGAATAATAAATTAATTTTAGAAAATCGATATAGCATTCAATTGTAAATACGACAAATTATCTCTAATTATACAAGAGATCTAATGAAGTAACACAAAAAAGTTTTACTCAGTGTATCTCTCTCTGTGTATGTAATCAACCAATTAATAAAAGGAATCTAACAAGAAATTGAAACTATGAATATTATAACAAGTTTCATCATAATTATCTCTATTTTAGGTTTATTGATTTCTCTTTCAAGACTATTATCTCAGTACTTGTTCGAATAAGCATAAAACTTGATTCCTTTTTTATGTATGAAGGTTTTTGTTAATATAATATAGTCTAATAATATCTTGTCTTATCAAATCATCTATTCGTAAAAACCTTGATAGATTGTATATATCCATATCGGTACAATATTCAAAAGGAGAGGTTTAAAACCCCGGTTCTGTTATTCAAATAATTCTATAATAGGTTAGGGAATACTTGATGATGGACATAGATAATCATTATATATACAAGAGATACAAAACTGGATTTAATTTCCCATAATATATCTATAGTGGATTTCGAATAAAAGGAAGGACGTAAGGAAGGACGTAAAATAGATTCACCGGATTTGATGAATCAGGACAATCAAATATTACTATTCAACTCTTTTGAATAATAATGAAATCTTTATTGATAGATTGTCTCCAGATTGTACATATATAGAGATTATTTATATTTTAATCCATCAATCTGGATTGTTGGTCTATTCACATCGACATTATAATCCATTGGACAATCGTGATAAGATTCCATAGGCCTTTAGATTTTAAGTTTGAAATAACATGTACTCATAATTCCAAGCAAGAGTAGTTGTTTATCCTCTTCTGAGGGTAAATAATCAATAAACTCATCCCAAATTCTGATTATTTTATTATATGAATATCCTCTTTATGGATGATGAGGCCAGGTCCATGAAATCAAAAGTCCAACAATAGAATCTATCACCAATATCAATACCAATACTCTTTCTGTTATACATGTTAGACCAAGATATTCTTTTTACTGATGCTTTTCTAAATTCTCATAATAGATCTATTAGTTAGATGAGATTGGTTGCCATCATCCTTATTTCTGAAACCGTATAATCTTTATCTTTGAGAAGGATGATCTTGACACGGTGATTAGATTCCTTATCAGTCTATCAATCAATTATACAAAATGTTTATTTCATCATCAGTAATTGGTCTAGGGAAAGTATTATCCCTCATAACATCTACATCTAGAATGGTTAGCTAAAGGAGTTGTGATATGGTGTATAAACAACACAATCAGTTTACAGTCCAATATGCAGCATCCTTTACACAACTGTTAACGTAGGAAAAACCTATATCTTTAATACAACCATATCTATTATGATCAAGAAACAGAACGCCATCACAGATTGTCGATTATGGCTTATACTTGTACTTTCTTGAACTATTATTTAGAAATGCTGCCAAAGGATTAACTTTTTTACTTTTAGTTAAAATAAGAACCTATCCCAAAATTCGATAGGATTATAGATCTTTTCCTCTTTTGATAAACTGTGGCCTTCAAAAAAAAGAAGGAGCGATCAAAGGGGAACAATAAACATTCTACCATACTCCGTATTCCTTATGAATTATGGAATAAGATTAAGAGTATTTTCCCAAAGGAGAAACCACCTCTTAGGACAGTTGGTAGCCGATCGATTGTTCCACACAGGAAAGTGATCGATGGAATTCTCTATGTACTGAGAACATTAGGATGTCAATGGAAGATGTTACCCAAAGAATACGGATCGGGTTCTATATGCTTGTCACCGTAGGTTTCAGGAATGGAATAGAATAGATCAGATGTATTCAAAAAGGGATGGATCAGATTGCTGAAAATCTATGATGGCCTTATCGGTATCAACTGGACATGGCAATCCATCGATAGCATATCTATAAAATCACCTTTATGGGGCGATGACTGGATATAATCCCACCACTGATAGAAGAAGCGAACTAGGCTAAACAAAAAGACATATTTTAACAGATAAAAAAGGAATCCCGATATCTTCAGTTATTTCTTCTTCAGCAAGCACACATGATATCAAACTGGTAACAAGTGTGGTTGATAATGTAGTTGTCAAACGACCACTACTATCCAATAAAACTAAAACAGGGAGAAGAAGAAACCTTCAACATCTATGTTTAGATAAGGCATACAATTCCGAACCTAAAGAGCAAGAACTAATCAAACGAGGATATGTACTACATATTCCTCCAAAGAGAACAAGAGGTGAAGAGAAGGAGGAAGAGGCCAAGGTTATAACACAACATTGCTCAGTACAAGAAAGATATTTTGTATATTATTACTGTACCTTTTTTCTGTTCTTTTTAGAAAATCAACAAACTATTGTTTCCCCGTTTTATCTCTATAACAATGTACATGTATATTTAATTTATATGATCATACGCCAACCACCACCCACCAAACCCAAACACATTTAAAATTCCTTTTATCTTTTGTTGAGCCTTTTCTACCTTTACTGTGTTGATGACCAAGATGTACCACCATGAGTCTTTGCCGTGGTTACTGGTTCTTCTCATCCACATATAGTGACACAGAATCTGATGAAGGTGTGTTGTACCTTAGATGTTGTTATTCAATGTATTTTTTTTCAAAGTGTATTCTGTATGGTCATTGCTTCTTTTATTTGATAATACAGTTTTGGATTTCCTCCATATTGTTACATGTTTTAAAAAGATATTCCATATTTCTGAATAACTAATCTCATCCACCATTTTTAGGTCATACATAAGAATGCCTGCTGTCAACACACGTAATGACCATCAAGTAGAAAATCCCAAACCACATGATCGTGGATTTGATGATGTTATATCAACAATCTTTTTCTTCATATCTTTATCAAACTCGTATTGTTTATGACTATGCTTTTTTGATATGATGCCATCAATTCCTTTTTCATAGAATCAATGATGTATCCATTTTCTTATGTTGTTATCATGATGATGATTTGTTATTTTCTTATTTCAGGGATTGTATATCCTTCATCTTTGAGCAGTATGATCTTTGCTCTATATCCTGATTCTTTATCTTCAAGCGTCAGGTGTAAAAGGTTCTTTTCATCATCCGTAAGTATTCTGATGATGAATGTATCCCTCATACTCATTAATTACAACAGTAATCTGAAGATGTTACGATAGCAAACCAGACACAACTATTTTACAATAATATGTAATAGATCGTTTACAATGCTGTTAACAGAGCCTTAATGAGTAATGTATTTATAAAAAAATTGAGAAAAAATAACAAGATATCTGAATGGAAGATGGTCAGATAAACTATAGCATAATTAATCAAGGCTTATAGAAAATGGATATTAATATAATACTGAAGATGTAGGTTATTTCAAATAAACGAGATCTATTCTATATTTATACGGAGTCATGTTAAAGTAATGAAAGTTCGTTATACTAAATCAATTATCAAATGCTATAGTATTGCATTTATTATCCAATTAGATGGATATTGTATAGTGGACTTATTTTGAGGATCAGTATAGGTTAATAAATTTGTTGTCCAAATACTGCCGGTAGCAAAACCATTGAAAGAAATGATAATACGCTAATAGTTGCTAAACCAGCATATAGTCTCCCATACATGAAACTCATTGTTTTATAGTATATCATAAGCTTTTCTGTAATCAGAATTAAACATTATTTTAACAATTTATGCTCTGTCACCTGATTCAATCTATTTAGATAGATGGAGTGAACAAATTAATTATTTATGGTATACTAAATCAAATATATAGGATCTCTTCAATAATGGAAATAAATGCAGGTTAATGACAATCTGTTTTATTACAATATTAACAAATGATAAATTATTTAGCGTACTTTTACTAAATGGTATATATTAAGGCAATCTAGATGACGAATTAAAGAATATCATCTTAAGTAAAGCCTGAAAATTATAATAAATGCAAGTATTAGTGACAAAAGAGTATTTTCGTTTTGTTTTTAAATTAAAGATGGGTACTAAATTAAGAACATATGCTAATTGGTATAGTATACATCGACATATAAATAAAACATCACAATCAGTTTTTTCAACCATTTAAAAGAATTAAAAATATTATTAAATCGTTTCAGATATTCTGTTCTCAGGGAAAATATAATATATAGTTTTGCCATATAATAACAATATTTTTAAAGCCTATCGATATATCAGCAGGTTAAAACAATTATTCTTACATATTGCATTGTTGCATGATTCAAAAACAGGTAAAGATACACTCCATGTAGGGCATGAGAATCCAATTATCGCTGTTTATACCACAATTCTACCGACAAAACGTGGCAAAAAACGATTCAAAATAATCTTGCAACAAAGCAGGAAATAACCATTTTTCCAACTTTGGGTTTAGACTCTATAGATCTCTACATTTGTTTTGTTTAAAGATAGGTGGATGACACAATTATTGGAAATTACATCTATACTATTATCTTATCCCATAACTTTATCTTCATTATACCTTGTAGGAACCTATTTTATATTCTCGTCTTTTGACATTATTCCTACTTTATCAAGTAAATATAAATAATGCTTATATTCAAGAACACGAGTTTTTGTATGAACTCTTGAAATATAAAAGTGAAAATCCATTTAAAAAAAGCATCACATCTCTTACCATATTATTGATAATAGTGTCTATAATCATAATATATCCTATACCGACATCAGCAGCAATATCAATTCCTAATGGTTCTGCACCTCTTGAAAATAACAATCAGAATATTACTAAAATAACGACAAATAATAATAATAATAATGCTTCTTCCATGTTAGGAAAGTTAATTTATGAAGCACAAGGAAAAATTGTAAGTCAAAGAATTATACCTCCTGATACAACAGACGGCACTTACAAAATGGAAGTATCTTATTCTGGAAATGGAAGTTTCAACGGGATTAATGTAACAGAAATGTGGACTTTTGTAAATACCTATAAACCAAACGGAGTTATTCAAGGCGTAGGACAAGGTGCAATTAGTACCAAAGATCATACAGAGATTGCTTCTTCAACAGGTTATGGAAGAGGATATATCAAAGAAAATGGGAACAACATAGCGTTTCCTACAGTCCAGTTATACAGTACAGATTCAAACGGCAAATTGGCATTTCTGAAAACACTCATTGGAGTAAGCGAATGGAAAGTAAATAATTATCTAAATAGTTACACATACAGAATGTGGGAATTAAAGTAACAATGATCACTAAATTGTCCAAAAGAGATAAACTGATAAAGAAATACTAAATAAAATTGTTTAAATGCGCCTTTTGAAAAGTCTATTAGCAAGCAACTAGTAGAAACAAAAAGAATGAAAAAGTCCGAGACGGCATAAGAACAGAAATTATAGATGATCTAATCAGAAAGGATATGAAGATGTAAAGTCTGCCCAGAGGTAGTAACGGATGTATCCTAAATACTATATTGCAAAAAGTACAAAGTCGGTAGTTTCCAGAAAAAGTTCAATAACTTAATTTAAATACACCACATCAATTCAACTTTGAATTCGCAAACTTATTAGTCTAAAGGTATTAAAAGGATTGATTTGAGATTCGGGCTTAAAAGCAACAATACACTACCATTGATTATTGGTTTTTTAATCCTTCCTTCTATTGCAACAGTCATACAATATTCCCAGGCCATCGATAGCACCAACACATCTAAAAATATAGATTTAGGAAAGCCATTTCTGGTTGAACAATATCAAATTAAAATAGGGAAACCAGAAACAACAAACAATAGTATTTTAAGTTTTACAGGTAAGGGAATAATTAACGGTACTGTGAACATAACTGCAGTGGGCAATGCCACTGAGACCTTCAGAAACAATGATACATCCTATATTCAAGGAAAAGCAAAGTATGTTACAGATAATAAAGATATAGCATTGTATGACTTTTATGCAATTAGCAACTATCATCCAGATGGTAGTTTTGATAGGAACGGAGTGGCAATTTTTGATGATGGCGCTACAGGTAGACTCTCCTCTCTGAGTAATTCAGTAGGAGTTTATATGGACCAAGTCGAAAAAAATGGCACCGGCACATTTCTCATGTGGCATTGGCGATAGACATAATTGAAGAAAGAATATTGGATATTCCTTGACACATTTCTAAAGACACATTTGAATCAAGGCGTTTGGACATTTGCCTTTGGCTTTCATGGTTCAAATATACTTGGATTAGACCATCGGACCAACCACCAAATTTTTTCCTTAATAATCATAGAATTAACCATATGGTCCTATGTTCAACTAGGATAGACCATTTTTTGATTTGAGTAAAGATAAATGATAAGAAAGATACAATATATCCTACTTTTCTTTAATTCGGCCTTGAATTGTATTTTTTGTAATTTCTTTCTTGATCATTACTAAATTAGATATCTGGTTCGGTGGAAACCATATGGAATTCCATATTGGTAATTGTAAAATCATTTCGATTTAATAATAAATAACAAATTCTTGAAAATAGATTCAAAATAGTTGTTACAAAAAATTAAATCAAGTAACTGCTGAAACTATTTCTATCTATTTGTGCTCCCTTCTACTTTTCAGGTAATCCGCAAGCAATGTTGAAAATGCTCCAACTACCCCCCCGGCGACAATCAATATTGCGTTTTGGTATGTATTCCAAAAGGCCATAAAAGTTTCATTAATTGTTAAAGGCGGTATTACATGAATTGTTAAATTTGCCTTACCCGCGATATAGCCAATTGTAGGATATTTTTTGGATATTTTAAATTCTGGATCTACAGATCCAGTTACTGTGTCATTAAACTTGGGTAATTTTGATGATGTAGTTTGTATTAACAGTGAAGTCATAAACGGTATAGTATATACCCCTACGGGTGTTTGTGGAGAAACCTTTATCTTAAATACTGGAGGTTGAATTCTTTCGGCAGATACATTTAAGCCAATAGACCTATAATCTATGTCTTTGTCGAAAGATATACTAGTAACATTATCAGAAAGTGGAGTTTCTATCTTAGACGGAATTAGTTGCTCTTCTCCCTGTTTTAAGACTATATTCTTTGGATCTGTTAATGTATTTACGGTAGCGGGAGGAACAGCAACCCAGCTTGTAAAATCTCTAACTTCATTTGACTTTAAGGATTCGGCGGTGTAAAAGGACAGTCCATAATTGCCAGGCGAATGTATAGAATCAAGGTTTAATCTCAGTTTAACATATCCTGGCCCTATTGTAGGACCACCAAAAGATTGGTTATAGTTTATCTTAGAGTATATAAGCGCATGGGCACCTGTTGATGATAATTCGTAAAGATATTCGCTCCATTTTCCATTAACTTCTTCAACATAAAAATTGTAATTAGCTCCGTTATATCCTGAATTTTGAGGCAATGTAACAATAGCAATAAGCATACCATACCTAATATCTTTGAGAGGTTGTTTATATATAGAAGCATTTTCCGAATTTGATGCCAGCCAAAATGTAGTATCAAGCGTTTTTCCATCACTAGAATACCCTACTTCTAGTATGTTTGCATAGTCAGACTTTAAATGAGTACTATCATTACCATAAGTTTGGACCCAATCATTCTTCTGATTACTGATTTTTTTATCAGGCATTAAAACTTCATCAAACGCAGGTGATGTAGCAAAAGCTTTATGAAAAAGCGAATTGGGGATAAATAGTAATAATAACAAAAATATAATATCAATCAAAGTAAATGTTAAGAATAAGTATTTTTTTGCCTTCAAATCCCTATCATATAGCCCATCTACCAAATCGTATCAGGCATAATTAAGGTTTTTGTTGACTTTTGGTAACAGTTAAAATGCCGATACATATAGCTTTAATGGATTTCTACCAACCTTTGCGCTCATCTTTTATTAAAATGTGTATAATCATAGGTAGTTTAGGGGTTCTGATACTCTTATTTCGTTACTAAAACATGTATTTATTTTGGTGGAAATTGTATGGAAATTCAAATGGATTAAATATAGGAAACAAATAGTAGCAAGTGTTCTCTATTGGATATCAATAGCATTTAATTTTAAAATATGATTGTTAATTCAAACAAATTCTCCAATTAATGATGACGGATTAAGATAAGTTTTTTTTATTAAATGCGGTCTTTTTACTAGGGAAACGAGTGGAATATATTGACCGTTTTTATTATTACAATTGGATAACTAATATTATTATTATTATTATTTAGTATATTAAACAGCATTAAATTGATGTAACAATGCGTCATGCTTATTACATAGTCCCTTGTTTTGTATTTGTGATTGTAGCAGTTCCTCTTGCCAATGCGCATTATAAAGTCTGCAGTTGATGTCATTACAAAAAGGATCCCCTTCCGTTATAAAGAAAAATAATGCCTGGATTGCATATCCAACAGCTGCAAAGTTTATTCTATAATCGCCATAATCAATATACTTTTTCACATTAGATGAGAATATCCCATCAATTTGGTCATCATCACGATCTATATCATAAATAGCTAACTGCATTTGCTTTATGTACCATTCTTTTGGCTTAGCAGGTGCTTCAACAATACCAGTCGTGGAAATAATTGAAGGATTACCAGCTACAAAAGTTCTTGCATGATAGCGCCAGTCTTCTTCACTAAAAGTACAGATCAGTCTATCTTCAAACACGATATGCACATGATCGGTATTTGACTCACTTTCATTGATCGTTGTTCCAAGTAATCTTTGCATCATAAACCCGTCATACAATATTAATTCTTTATATTGTCTTTCAGTAGTGGAACTATTATTATTAATATCACTGAAAATAAGTTGTCTTGGAAAATTCATCTCATAAACAATATTTTTATCAAATTTTCCTTGAACTTTAATTCCGGGTTGCTCATTAAATGGTTTCTTTATATCAGATATCCTAATAGACGTTAAACTCTCTGCAAATACATTATCAATATTATTCAAAAAAGGCTGTCTTACTTCTATCGAAATTTTTGGAAAATATTTTTGTATTTCTGGCACTATAACATTGAAGTCTAAATTTTTTGCATGATTTCGGTAAATGTGAACATTATTAAATTTTAACATCATTGATTATTATTATATGATGATATATTTGATGCCCTTAGATTAGCGTTAGAATTTTTATCAACTTAATATAACTGAAGCCAAGTTAAATGAGTATTATCAGTAAACGCTGTTGCAAAGTATAGATTTAGTCAAACAGTAATCATTAGCAAAGATGTGCAGTTGATAGTATTGTTACATAGAAAAAATCAAAATACCGGAAACGGGTTCGGTGAGAACAACTACAGATTTGCTTCTAGTTTAAGAATATACACCTGATTCTACATTATGTTGAAAATGGATTAATCACTCTTATCAAACACTCATGCAGATTAATGAACAATTTTTATCTTTATAACATAGAACAATAAAAGGAAGACTTGTAGAAATAGATCTCTGGTATAATTAAAAACAATCTACACCTTATAATGCGATTTTGTATCGGTTTTAATGATGATGGTTCATTATTCCATAATTTACCAATCCGTATACTATATCTGATATTCCATTATATTTTCTTAATCTTATTCATAGACAGAGCCAGTCAACATAGATCAAAGAAGTTACAGGAATATCTAATAGAAAATAAAGATTCTTTGAGAATAGTTTACCTACCAAAAAGTTCACCTCAGTCTAATGCAGTAGAGGAATGTTGGAGACAAGGACAATATGATCTTTTGGTATCAAAATATTATTCTCGATTTACCGATTTAAAGTCCACTATATTCAGATACTATAGAACAAGAAGATTTAATCTTGATATAGCAAAGTTTCTGTTAAGAAATGATTAGCAAACTTATGTTTGTCCGTATAGATTGAAAGATCGTCCTATAGCATCAAACTTTCGTTCTCTGTTTTTATTACCTTTTCTTTTGGATAAACGCTTGATCTCATGTTTTTTATATTTTTTTATTATCTCTTTATCATGAATATCATCAAATTCTTGAACTGTAAGGCTGGCAAATGACTTGAATAGCAATAGCTTTTTGGATAACTATAGTATGAAAGCAACGAAAGAACAGGTTGATACAAAAATAATGATCATAATGCTGTTTGTAAGCAATTATGCAAGAGATCTATAGATGGAATTACAAAATAAAGGTATTATTTAAACACAAACTTAAATTTATTAATCATTTCTTGTTACTAAATATTTTATGTATATAGAAGTAGAAGGCTCAAAAATAAAATATGGAGAATATGGCAAAAATAATTCAAGACATGTACTTTTTATTCACGGGCTAGGTTCATCTTCTACTACATGGGCGGACATTCCTCAGGCTTTATCCAAACATTTCCATACTATTACTGTAGACTTGATAGGTTTTGGTAAAAGTGATAAACCCAAACAAGATTATACGATTCATTGTTTTAGTCAATTCATCAAAAGTTTCTTAAGGCAGATCGGAATAACGGATAAGGATAAAATAATAATAATAGGTCATTCATTAGGAGGCTATATCGCAGCAGATTATGCCATAGAAGAAAAACAGCAAGTTGAGAAACTTGTTTTGATAGATTCTTCAGGTATGCTAAATCAACCTACACCATTATTAGAACAATATTTGGATGCGGCAAGGGAAACTGATCCTATTTTAAGATATAAGAAAGTAACTAGAATATTTGAGGATCTTCTTGCAGAACGTTCAAGATTCGTTCCTATCAGGGCAGATATGTTTATCGGAACAATAGGAGAGCCAGGTGCAAAGCATGCATTTGAATCTGCATATAAGAATAGTACAACAGTTTCAATTGATTTGGGGAGATTAAAACAAATTAAAGATGTTCCTTGTCTAATAATATGGGGAAAAAATGATAACTTGATACCTCAAAACCATGCAGATAAATTCATAGACATTATAAAAGATGCAGAATTATTTACAGTAGATGATGCAGGCCATTCTCCGTTTTTTGAAAAACCAACTATAGTATATGAAAGACTAAGAGCATTCTTGATCTAATAATTATCCGATAACACAATGTCAAGAAAAATATTTATTTTTTTGGATATTATCTGAGTTTCCTTTGATCTTAATCCAAAGCAGAAATTTTAAGGATATATTTAACCTTGATTTGTAACGAGATTCGCCATAAATATTCTATTATATTCAGTCAAAAGTATAAATACATGCAAATATGACGCGGTTTCGGTTAAAATCGTTTGGAAATCTACATGGGCAAGAAATAGAAAACTTATTGTTATCTATCTCCAATCATATTGCATTTCTAAAAGATTTTCTGTTAATGAGGAGTTTATTCAGATTGCTAAACTAGGTAGAAGTTCAGACGCGGTTTCGTTTATTTGACAAATGTGTTAAAGGAGGAGGTCGTAAAAGGAAAGAAACCAGAGATCGTTTTATTGACAATGTCGCAAGTAATTGTAATAAGAAACTAATAGAAACCAAACAGAATGAAAAAGTTAAGACTGTTTAATAAGAGAAAATTACAGGGTTTAATCTGATATACTATGAAGCATTTAAAGTTTGTTACAAGATAGTAACGGATTTAATATAATTCTCCATTACAAGAATGATTTGTCAAAATCGTCTTTATCATTAGATCATTCTTAATAATATGATATACAACATCTAAGCATATGAATAAAACACCTCAGAGGAAAGAATCCAATAATGATGAAGGCAAAATCTCGCGTCATGATTTTTTAAAATATGCAGGTGCTACAGGTGCTATACTTGGTTTGTCAGCTTTACCTTTTACTAAAATCTTTGGTGATATTGCAAATGCAACAAATAGTTCTGTTCAAACAAATGCTTCTTCTGTTCAATCTAGTAATACATCTCCTTCATCTTTCCATTCTTCAGTACATGCATTTAATATTGATTCTACTACTCCACAATTTTCTAATTCTGCCGGAAGTCAAACTATTGCAGCAGCTAATAACTTTCCAATTCTTGCTGGCTGGGGGATGGCAACATTTTTGATACGCCTTAAAGAAAATGGAGTCCTCGAACCTCATTGGCATCCCAACTCTGTAGAACTTAGTTATTGCATAAGAGGTAGAGTAAGAATGACTATATTTCCATCCAATACCGATGCAGATTCTTTTACGGTAAATACATTCACAGTTGAACCGGGCGAAATAGTTTTTGTTCCTCAAGGCTTTATGCATGACATTGAAAATATTAGCAACGAGGAAGCCAAGTTTATTATTGCACATAGCAACGAACAACCAACCACCATTGGAATATCTGGTTCGGTAGGTTCAATGCCTAATAGGATTATGAACAAAACATTTGGAATAAATCCACCTAAAACGTTTTTCAATGGATTTAACAACAACTCCACTAAAGATATAGTAACAGGCCTCAAAGAAAAGACCACCATCACTACCAACAACAACAATACGCCACAGTCGGGTATCAATATTCCAAATACACCGAATTCTTACAAGTTTAATGTCGAGGGCATTTCTCCACAAATTCAAACCCCTGGAGGAACAGTTGCCAAAGCAAATACAAATTCTTTTCCTATACTTAACGGAAGTAATTTATCGCTTTTCTCACTAATTGTAAAACCAAATGGTATACGAGAACCTCATTGGCATCCCAATGCATCTGAATTAGGATACGTTCTTGACGGTTTAGCACGTCTGATAGTATTAAATCCAGGAGGCACTGTTGACACATTTGAGGTCGGACCAGGAGACATCTATTTTGTTCCTACCGGATTTTTTCATTATATAGAAAATCTGGACAGTAATAAAAATATGCATTTTGCCATTTTCTTTGGTTCTGATACTCCAGGTGATATTGGGATTTCAGGATCACTTAGTGCATATTCTAATGATGTATTGGGTGCAACCTTTAATTTGGATCCATCTTATTTCAATAAACTTCCCAGGGTATCACAAGATGTCTTGGTAGTATCAGGAGGAGGATAAAAAATATTATAAGAAAAGAAGAGATTTCTCATATTATTAAATATGATATCAATAGTCTACCACAGTTGTTTTATTTAGGAGATTAGCCATTGTTTGTGGCGAACCTATTACTGCACCATTGATGATGTCCGAATCATTATAACCCACAATATGCAAACATATTTTACAAACTATTACATGTCCTCCACTTTTTATGAAATCTGTTACATTATTCCTTAACATATCCAATCCTAATTGTTGATGGGGATCCTTTACACCTAGCTGTACCCCTTCAATACTCAACAGTAAAGTAACATTATAACCCATCTTGAGCATTGTATTAGAATCGGATAAAGCTATAGTAGCTCTCCATGGATCATCGCTGCTAAGATGATATACCAATTTCGTTTTATTTAGAGGAACAGAAGATTGAATATTCTCTGAATATACATAATTTGTATAATTCATCACAAATGTCAAGATCAAAATCGAGAACATTACGACAAATATTTTTTTTAATTGGCTGGATTTTTTATTAATTTGATAAGATATCACAGTATTTATAAACATGTAATATCAATTATAAATCCTTTTTAAGTTAAAATAATTTAAACTTGTGAAAATAGATATTCAAACATATTATGGAAAATCATTGTCTGCAGGTGAAGAATTAGATATAGTGTAAACTATTTAACAAAAACATGACGAAATTAGTTAACCTATAGAATTAGTTGGAATTTTAATTTCAAATTTCTAATAATTGCATGTTTTTTATTGTTAAGATAGTTTTACCGACATTCATGTTTTCCTCTTCTTTTAAGATAATGAGCGAAATCCATCCTAATATGGCAGGTATATATAGTAAATAAAACAAGTATATGGACCCACGTATAATGGGTTCTGTGTGAACCGTTTGAAATTCTAAATGAGTCCAAATTAAAATCTTTTATAAATAAATTATTATGGATATCATGGACATTTGTGAAAAACGCATCCATCATAAAGAATAGAGACAGATTACTAATATCTTCTCTTGTTTTCTTGAGGATATGGATACTCCATATGACGAGCCGTTGCCCTTCCAACCTCAATTCCAAAGAAATGACTCACTATATGCAAAGATAAATCCATTCCAGCAGAAACACCTGCAGAAGTAAACACGGGCTCTGCAAGAGTAAATAAAACATCGTTACGTATTTTTGTATTCGGTGCTGATTGACGCAGGAAATCAAATGCTTGAAAGTGGGTAGTAGATTCACGTCCATCTAGCAATCCTGCTTTGCCAAGCAAACTTGAGCCAGTACATATAGAAGCTGTTATTTTAGTTTGAGATGATCTAACCCCAATCCAATTCACAAGATTGAGATTATTTACTTCTTTACGAGTACCCCATCCACCCGGTACAATAAAAAGATCTAGTTTCGGACAGGTATCAAAAGATACGTCAGGGGTCAAGCGCAGGCCACCTATGGTTGAGATTTGATCTAGTTTTTCTGCTATTAATATTACTTTGAAAGGTGAAGATCCTTCTTTCTCTTTTTCATTTAATCTTGTTACAGAAAACACTTCAAAAGGCCCTGCAACATCCAATAACTCGACTTGATCAAAGATTAAAATTCCAACGAGTAGTGGCAGGTTGTTTTTGGTTTTTTTCATACAGAAACAGTTTCTAAATAATAAGTTATGTTTCTTCTCTGTAATTGAGTATCTACTACTATATCTTTTCTCATTGAACTACAGAGAAGATAGCAAGATAACCGAAAGTACATGGATATATAGGTTTAAGATATATATCATCTATACCATAAGTTTGACCCTCATGTTTATCTGATTGGTAACTTCAAGCCCAAAAGAAGGATTTGATGCTGCAAAAGTCTTGTAATAAAAATGTCCAAGTCTGTTTTTAATCATAAATATTTTATAAATTTAGTGCATCCATGATTCTGCTTCTACGTTTTGGTTCCTCCATATTAGATATTTAGAGCAGATTACACTAGTCTATTCAATCCTGTTTGCTCTTTTGTTCTTCTGAAATTTTAGATAGACCAGCCAATTCTTCCATGAACTGAACTATGATTGAAAAATCTCCATCCATCCCTTTTGCCATGGCAGCGGTTTGCATTTGTTGGGCAGCGGCAGTAGCAGGCATGGACACAGACAAATCGTAGGCTCGGTTTAACACCAGACTAATATCTTTATGCATGAGTGAGAGGGCAAAGTTGATTGGATAATTCTCTTGCCTGATATTCTCAAGCTTAGACTTTTGGGCGGTGGTGATAACTGTTGTCTCTCCAAGCACTTGGAGCAGCAATCTTTTATCTAATCCTGCCTTTTCACCCAAAGTGATTGCTTCGGCCATGGCTTGCATCCCTAGACCAAGCAGAGTATTCACCACCAACTTCATCGTTGTTCCCATACCACTTGTACCCATATAGAAGCTGTTTTTACTCAGCACGTCCAAAATAGGTTTGCAATGTTCAAGAGTTGTACGTTCTCCGCCTACAAAGATTAACAGACTGCCCTCATCCACCTGTGGCACGCTACCAGATACAGGAGCATCGATCATAGGAACATTTTTCTCCTTTGCGGCTTGGAAGAGACGATGTGAGGCATCTGGAGAAACAGTACTTAGATCGATCACTATTGAACCATCGTGCACCCCGGCAAGTGCCCCATCAGGACCGAACATGACTTCTTCTTGGGCTCGGTCATCTGTCACGGAGGCCATCACAACCTGGCAGTCAGTAGCTAGATCTCTAGGCGTCTGGGCAACCAGCGCTCCATGCCGTTCTACCTCCCTGGCCTTTTCCTTTGTACGATCATAAACAGTTAAATGATAACCGGCTTTGAGTAGCTTCAGAGCCATATGACTACCCATATGTCCCATACCAATGAATCCAATACTTGGTTTCGAATGGTCTTCTTCCATAATTGTTATAATTGTTAATGTTATCTTCTTTAAAAGGCTGTTTTCTTGAAAATGAAGATCAGATAGAGGAGTAGAAGTAGGAATAGGAAAAGTAGAATTAGCATTATGTCATATGTATATTTTTTTTAAATAACATTTACCAAATACATATGCTAACAACACCATATATGGTCAAAAACAAAGTCTTTCATACAACCAAAGCCCTCATGAGATCTATATGCTTAAATGCAAATTAGCCAAATTATATAGTTGTCAAAGTAAATAGGATTTAAAATTTGAAGTTTAAAGTAGGACAGACATTCAAATCGCATATCTACATAGATTAGGATGAATTTAGAAAATACCTGTCATTTGCAAAGACAAAGAATATCTTGCATGAAAATCCAGAATTGGCTGCAAAAGAAAGGATTAAGGGTACAACTCTTTTGCCAGGTCACGCAGTAGTAGCACGTGCAGAAGGTGAGATGACGCGCCTTGGCGTATTTTACAAAAGTATTATGCTATTGTATGGAATTGATGGAGATCCACCATGGGGGCAACAGGCATACTAGATTTTTAGCTGAAGTTTATGCAGAAGATGAATCGGAAGTAGAATACTCCATCTCAGATAAAAAAGAGGGAGAGTGTTCTGAACTATATGGCATATTGTCTATTGATGTTCAAATTAAAAGGATATATGAAGCAAGCTTGTCATATTATCGCATAAAAATCTCTACAGGATTAAGAAATGAGAATCTTTTGCAAATGATAAAACTCAAATAAAATCATAAAAGATATCTTTGCAAATAGCGTATAAAAAACAAAATTAAAAAGTTATAATAAAAGATAGATTTATTCTATCTTTATCTCTTTGCCTTTTGGTTTTTCTTCTCTCTTTTTATCAAAGGTTACTTCCAATATTCCATTGTTATAATTAGATCTTGCTGTTTCAATATCTGCTTGCTTTGGTAGATCAATTATCTTGTGATATTTTCTTTCAGAGCTATCTGCTGTTTTAATCTCTACTTTTTCATCGTATGCATTTATTTTAATATCCTCTTTTTTTATACCGGGTATCTCAAGTACTACTTTAACTTCATTATTGGTTGTTGTTATATCAGAGAGAGGTTCTCTTTCAGCAGAGATTTGGGGTTTTCCTATGTATTGTCCAATGTTTCTACTGCTACCACCATTACCGAGGGATTTAACATTTCCAAACTCTTTTACATGTGGCTTGCCATCAGGTCCTATTGTCATTGAATATCCATATACTATAGGACCAACTTCTCTTACCTTACCACCTTCAGAAGTTTCATATTCTCTTACCAGTTCCTTTGGTGCATTTGTTGATAAGTTATTGAATACATTGAATATTCTGTTCATTTCTCTGTCCATATCATCAAAATCTCTGAATATATCATCCATACCAAATAATCCTCTACTTGTTCTTCTTCCTAAGCCTAAAAATCTGTTAAACAAGTCTGTTGGTAATATGCCATTGTTATTCTCATTATTATTATTATTATTTTCCATTACTATATGTAATATATATTACATAATATATACTTTTCTTACAACAATGTAATATATTATTTCGAACGGATTGGGATTATAAAAGTTATTGAGCGTCTCGGTTGTTGCACCACTATTGTATCATCTATTACTATAAATTTGAGAAAAAAATAAATTTAGGATTTTACATGAAGTAATGCTCGGTAATTTTCAAGTTATGATTACAAGAGAATTTACAACAAAAAGATCATCAATCCAATAAAATCGATGGGTAAATCAACTGCATCTTTTTACCAATTAGCACATGTTTTCTAAATTGTATTTCGTAGCAAAGAGTTCCTCATATTAAGATAGAATCTTTTTGTTCCAAAGTAGAAAGACATCTTGTTTTTTAAATCTAAAAGGATGAATTATATTTCAAAACAAGCAGATCTCACTGGGCCATATTCCAAATCTCTTCCATAACCATAAACTCCAGTGACGCAGTTGTAGGAAGATATACCGGTATCAGAGTTTCCTTGTTTTTTTTCAGATACTTTAATACCTTCTTTAATTTGTAATGAGGAGGTGATGCTTTATCCATGAGCAAATAGCACTGTGGAAATTTAGCATGCATTAGTTTAGATAATCAAGCAATGTATCTCCATTGAATTTGTCATACTGTCTGAATAATTGTTTTCCTTTCATACTTGTGCTAATTGGTATAGCCATCGTGTTTATAGTTTCTAATTATACAAGAGATCTAATAAATAATTGATCCATTCGATAAATAAAGTACAGGTTTTTGAAAAATATCATTCTTTAATTCAAATACAATTTAATATTGGTAATGATTGATTAAAAAATCAAATATAAAATAATTGTTTTATTATACTAAAAATAGTATCTATAAATGTTAGATAAAGATATATCGAAAATTAAAAGATGAGTAAATAACAGAATTACCTAGAGAGAATATGTTAAGAAATTGTAATATTATATAAATCTAATAATGTTTTGAACATA
>JAICXY010000015.1 GCA_025934495.1 Candidatus Nitrosocosmicus sp. | reverse complement strand
TTAGCAGCATTTCTAAATGACAAACCTAAAAAGTACAAGTACAAACCATATCCAATGATACTTGAATGTGTTCTATTTCTAATAGACATATAGGATATGGTTGTTTTAAAGCTATAGGTTTTTCCTTAAGTTAACAGGGCCAATATAACACAGTTTTTTAGATTAATTTTTAGATTTTTCTGTATCATTAAAATCATTATCAGAATTAAAAAGCCATCGTTTCTTCTTAAAATACCATAATGTAATTAAGGTAATAACAATCATGATTAATGCCGCGATATAAAATCCCTGGGAAAGGCTCTTAATTTTTGTCATATCTATTCCAAAAATTCCATAAATTCCTGTGACAACCGTCAACGGTAAGAGTATCGTATTGATGACAGTTAGCACTCTAATTGTATCATGAGTTTGCATAGCAACATTGGTCATGAACAGCTCACGTGAGGAATTTATTGTATCTCTGTATGACTCGATTAGTTCGATCAGTTGATTAATATTATCATAAGCAATTTGCAAATACTTTATATCATCGCTATCCTTTTCCATATGAGTCAAAAAATTCATAACGTCTCGCGTATACCAAAAATGTCTTCTTATAACTATTATTTGTCTTGTTACCAAATCAAGGTAATGTAGTATTTTCTTTGAAGATTTTGTATAAAGAGCCTTTTGTTCAAAGTCGGTAATTGTTAATTCTATCGAAGTCAACAGCTGTTCATATTTATTGATAATTTCAGTAATCATACTATAATAAAGAGCATCTATATTAGATTCAACTATTTTTTTATTTTTTTGACTGAATAAAAGGCGGATTGGTGTCAATAGATCAACGTCAGACGAATGTATCGTTATTAACCAATCTTTCCCATTAAAGAGATAAATTCCTCTAACTGTTAATCTTTCTAGAGTACTATATCTTATGTCAAGTAGTATAGTAAATGTATAGTTCTCGTGTATACGAACTTGTGGTCTTTTTGCTTGCCGTTCAACTATTTTAAGGGTTTCTATATCTAATCCAAATTCTTTTTGAAGATCAAATATTTCGGAAGGTGAAGGATCAACTATATCCAACCATAAATTGAAGGCCTCATTGATATCATTTTTACTCCCATTTTCTTTTATATTATCACGGTTATAGAAAATGGTTGTTTGCAATAAGACTAATCTTGTTATGAACTCAAATTAATGTTTAGATGAACCAGAAAAGTTAGAATATATATTTTCAATAATAATCGACAAATCATTTAACCAAACAGCCATACGTCCTACTATACTTATTTGATTCATGATCGTAATTACCAATTACATATCTTTATCTCATTATCATTTAAGTTCAAACCATATTTTATTGATGTCGTATTAGATCATCTTATTACAGTTAAAATACACAGTCTTGTTTACTTAAGGAAAAATCCATAGCTTTAAAACAACATGTATTATATGAACTCAAGAATAGAATATCCACAAAAATTATTGGTTATGGTTTATACTTGTACTTTATTGGTTTATCCTTCAGAAATACGTCTAAAGCGTCATCTTTCTGTTTTACATATAGTAAAAATAAGCCATGCATCAATCTGAAACGGGATTCAAAAGTACAAACCAAAAAAGAAATATCGCAAAAATAAGAAAATTAAAGAATACGTAATTGATAAAAATGCGGTAAAATCAGGTTCTGAATTAATATGGCTTTGGGTTGTTATTGAAGCTGAAAATAAAGAAATTCTTTCTTTTTATAAATCAAAAGAGCGAAACATGATTGTTGCCGAGCGATTTCTATCCAAAGTTGTAGAAGAATACGGATTACATTCAGTTTCAACCACAGATGATGGTGGTACTTTACCCTCAGCAAGCATGCAAATTCTTGAACCTACAGTATAATCTTCATTCTTTTGCATATAAGAATGAAAAAAGCATTATTAAAAGTACAATGCAATACATAAAAGATAGAACCGAAAACTTGGACGACTAATTTCCTTGTAGAAAGAACAAGGGCAAATTAAATCATATCAAGCAGTGGCTCAATATGTTTATTGATCAACATAATCATGAAATAAGACCTAAAGCTAACAAAGCCAAAGATAGTAGCTAAATCTTTTTTAAGGTAGAATTTCTTTCCCTTAAAGCCATGATACCCGCTATTACAAAAAGAACGAGCCCAGGAATTGCAAGAACATGGACTACAAGAAATAGTACTACACCACAACCAATTAATAGCATTCCAGCAGTTTTAGGATTTTTAATTTTAAATGCAGCTATAAGACCAGCTATATTTACTGCTATTATTAAAATAGCAACAAGTAATGCACCACCGAACACCAATCCCAAAATAGGTATACCTATTAAACTATTAACAAAAAAATATAAAAAAAGTCCAAACAGAGGAATAATAAGTCCAAGGATAACGGTTATGAGTGTTAATTTTTGATAGGTTTTCATCTTCAACTACAAATATTAATACTCATTTAATAATGTAGACAATAACAATTAGTTTTTATTGCACACATCAACATAAAACGTTGAGATATAAAATCATCATTTTATTGGAGATTAAAAAAAGTAAACATTGAAAATCATATTGCATCTTTATATTAATTTATCATGATAACAAAAGAATTAATTATAAAGTTATGTTAATCACCTATTTTATCACCCTATCAATCAAAAATTGTAAAGCATTTCAACAAAATTATATTATTTTCAAATAAATTTTATAAATTTTATAATTTTTTTTAACACCAATATTATACACTAAACAAAATAATAGCAGTTATAAACTATTTTTTCCAATACTATAACATATGACCAAATCTGATGACAATAAAGGAAATTTTGATTGGAAAGATAATACCATCGAATGGAAAGACATAATCAAAAAAGAAGCAAGAGGTTATGAAAAAGGAGACGACCTTGGCGAAGTACAAGATATCGGAAAGGAATTTGTGGTTACAGAAAGAGGCAGAGTAGTAAAACACAAGTTTTATTTACCAAAACATTTAGTAACTGGATACGATGGACATACTTTATGGTTTAATATTACAGAAGAAGATGCAGAAGATAATTTTAAAAAGGATCGCCCACCAAAAGAAGGAGAATATTCCAGATATCAATCAGCCTCATCCACGGAACAATTAAATGATTCTGCAACCAGCTCCACCACAACCTCTCCAGCAAATTATAGTTTAAATGATCGTTTACCCTTGATAGAAAAACAAAATAGATTTGATAATGAAAACAAAGCAGAAACAGCAACTAATTCAATAATACAAGACTGGGACTCGATCGTCCATAAAGGAGTCAGAAGCAAAGAAATGCAAGCTATTGGTAGCGTAACAGCAGTGAATCCAACATCCATAATTGTAACTTCAGATGGAGCCAAAGACGAGTATAATATTCCAAAGGACGAAGTTGAAAGCTATAATGGTTCAGAAGTATTCCTCAAGCCCACAATGGATAGACTAAGTCAATACAAAGTAAAAGTTCCAAGGTAAAAATAAAATATACTCTATCCACAACTTTACTACAAAAGTACATACCTATTATTTTATTAAACAAAATCAAAACAAGATGTCATAAACAAAAATTGGATAATTACTAAATTAATTTGTGGTTCTAATCATTTAATAGAAATAGGTTTCTATACTAACGCAACAGATTACATCGAAAATCGCTACTATCACAAATCATATGGAAATAATATAATAATCCAAATAAATAACAATCATATCAAAATACAACAATTTAATATTATTGTATAAAATATTTAATTATTTCTTTTAAATTTAAATCCAAAGATCATTCATCAATAAACGGCTTTAATTGAATAAAAGATGTTAGAAGAATATAATAAAAAAAGAAACTTCAAGACAACTCCAGAACCTATTGGACCTAGGTTTATAGAAAAAAACCCTATTGAAATTAATAATCCGTGTTCAGATATAAAATTACATTTTGTAGTTCAAAAGCATGATGCTACTCGATTACATTATGATTTTCGATTAGAATCACAAAAAAACAAGGTCCTGATATCATGGGCTGTTCCAAAAGGACCATCAACTATTCCTAAAGTAAAAAGATTGGCAATTTTAACAGAAGACCATCCGCTAGATTACTTACTTTTTGAAGGAATTATTCCAAAAGGAAATTATGGTGCTGGATCTGTGATTGTATGGGATACCGGAAAATATTCTTTAGATGAAATGGAAAATAAAGAGGAAGACGTATCTGATCAATTTAAAAGAGGGAAAATTAATTTTATCTTATTTGGACAGAAATTAAAAGGAAGATTTTCAATAATTAAAACATCAAGAGAAGATCAATGGCTTTTAATAAAAATAAAAGACAAATATCCTTTCTCAGAGGTTAAAGAAATAGAAAAACATGATAGCGTTAATGATGTTGATGAAGAAATCGATTTGACCAAAAGCAGGCCTGAATCAGTTCTCAGCGGATTAACAATCAATGAGGTAAATAAAGTAAATACACCTAAATCATTTGAGGTAAAAGAGAACAATATTACATGTCAAATAAATAATAAGACAAAGAAAGAAAACATTAACAATATATTAAACATCATTCCACAAACAAATTCATCAGATGTAATATCCCAAACACATAGCCAAGAGTTTCCAGAGAGTATTATTCCAATGTTAGCAACATTATCTGAGAAATCATTTAATAATCGAGAATGGGTTTTTGAAATTAAATGGGATGGTGTACGTGCCCTCTCGTTTATACATAAGTCAAGAAAAATATTCAAAATTCAATCAAGAAATGAAAACATAATTACTCATAGGTATCCTGAGTTGGCGGAACCATTAAAAACAGCAATAAATAAAAACAATTTTAAAGAATCAGTTGTATTAGATGGAGAAATAGTAGTTTTAGATAAAAATGGTTTTCCTGATTTTCAAAGACATCAGAAAAGAATGAATATCGATACTAAAAAGGACATTGAATTATTATCAAAGCAATTTCCAGCGACATATTATATTTTTGATATTTTGTATCTTGATGGAATCGATCTAAAGATATTTCCACTTATTACCCGAAGAAAAATTCTGGTTAATATCATTATTAAAGAGAGTAACAATAGAATTAAGATATCCGATTTTATTGAAGGAGAAGGTAAAGAGATTTTTGAAAACATTAAAAGAATGAATCTTGAAGGAATGATAATCAAACACAGAAATAGCAAATATTACCCGGACACCAGATCCAAAGAATGGATAAAGATAAAGAACATCAAAACTCAAGATTGTACAGTAATAGGATATACAAGAGGAGAAGGCAATAGAAAAAAATATTTTGGCTCACTGCTTTTAGCTGCAATTGCAAGTGACACTAATAAATTAAAATTTATAGGACATTGTGGAAGTGGTTTTGATTTTGAACAACTGTCATACATATTCAATAATCTTGAAAAAACCAAAACAGAAATATGTCCTATTGACCATGTCCCATATATAAACAGACAAGTTACATGGATCAAACCTGTTCTTGTAGCAGAGATAAAATTTAATGGTTGGACAGATGAGAAGATAATGAGAGCACCTATATTTTTAAAATTTAGAGAAGACAAAAATCCGCAAGAATGTATTTTAGAAGAAAACTGTGAAATAAGTTTATTAGGCAATAATAACATTGTTTCTGAAAAGAAAAACAATGAAATAGACAAAACTGATTCACCTATCGAATTCAAAAATAATTACAATGCTAACATTAAAGGCAATATCATTTCCAATCAATATACAATAAAATCAACCCCTTCAAATCTATGTAATAATTTTTCCAATCTAGAAAAGATATATTGGAACAAAAATAAATTTCATCCTGCAATAACAAAAAAAGATTTAATTGAATATTATAATCAAATTAGTCACCTCATTATTCCACATATAAAAGATAGGCCACTTTCTCTAAATAGATATCCAGATGGAATTGGTGGAAAATCATTTTATCACAAAAACTGGCAAAACGAAAAACCAGAATATGTAAAAACTATAAAAGTTTATTCGGAATCCAAAGGTGGAATTATCAATTATCTTTTATGTAATAACAAAGAAACTCTATTATGGTTAGCAAATTTGGGATGTATAGAAATGCATCCATGGTATAGCAAGGTCAATAATTATGAGGTAGATTATAGTAATAATGTTTCAAAAGTTGATAAATCCGAGTTAAATTACCCGGATTTTATAGTATTTGATTTGGATCCATATATTTATTCAGGCAATGAAACCAAATATCAAGAGCCCGAATACAATTTAAAAGCATTCAAAGCAACAGTTGAGGTAGCTTATTGTATAAAAGATATATTGGATAAAATAAATATAAATTCATTTGTAAAGACTTCAGGAAAGACAGGACTCCATATATTTATTCCAATAATCAATTTGTATACTTATGATCAAACAAGATCTTTTGCTCAAATTATAGGCAAAATATTAAACAGGCATTTGCCAAAAAAAATTACAACAGAATGGAATACTGCCTATAGGAAAGGAAAAGTATTTTTTGATTATAATCAAAATTACAGAGGAAAGACAATAGCCTCGGCATTCTCTCCAAGACCAATCGATGAAGCGACTGTATCCATGCCGATAGAGTGGAAAGATCTATCCCATATCACTCCATTAGATTTTACCATCACTAATATTTTGGAAGGATTTAAAATAAAAGACCCTTGGAAAGATATTCTTGGCGAAAAACAAGACCTTGAAAAAATTCTAAACGGAGTATCAAATTTAGCAATATAACAGTAACGGCTCTGTTAACTTAACGATTTTATCAACTGTTTTGAATATATCAACTGTTATTTTTTCGCCATCATTTTCAATAATTATGTTAATTTAAACTGAAATTCAGATAAAAGTAGTAAACAATCCCCCTATCACTTTGCAAATCCATAGATCTCTTGCATAATTATCACAAACAGCATTATGGCCATTAGCTCTCCATTCATTTGTTCTCTCTCTGCTTTCATACTATTGTTATCCAGAAAACCACTACTACTTTTCAAATCATTTACTAGCCTAACATTATCAGAAATTAATAATATTTATGAGAAGATAACAAAAAGATATGATAAGCATGAGATGCAACGCTTATCATCCAAACGAAAAGATCGAGAAAGAGATATAGGGGGCAGGCAGACCCTTCAAACTCGACCTAAAAAATAGATTCCTAATGCTTTTAGTCTATTATCGTCTTTACATAACTTCTCGTTCACTGGCTTTTTATTTGATTTGGATCAGAGTACTATCTGCGTAGAGATATTCAAAAGATTGAATATTGAATATGATAAGAAAATGTTCACCAATTCCACAGAAAGTATACAATATTACAAAGAGGCTCCGAACTCCTGAACAAGTAGAAAAATATATTCCAGGCTTTCTTGCTTTTATAGATTCCACAAAGCAGCAAATTCCAAGACAAGCAGATAACAAAAGAAAGAAAGAAAGAAAAATATCTATTCCGGAGGCAAAAAGAAAAGACACACTGTTAAAAATCAACTTACAATAAACACATGCGGTCATCTATTCTTCATAAGGTTGTCCATAAGAAAGGACACACAGACATGATTACATATTGAATATATAATAATAACTGACCTGTCATTCCAAAACAAGAGGTTGTTACGGTAGTAGTTGATCTAGGATATCTTGGTATAGAAAAGGATTTCCCAGAACAACTATCATCCATACCTAATAGAAAGAAGAGAAATCAACAAGATTTAATCTCCGAAGAAAAAAAGTATAACAAAATCTACTCTAAAAAAAGAGAATTGTAATAGAATACACACCAGCATTTGTCGATTGAAAAAGTATATGGGATAGTGAGTGATATTTTCAGAAACAAATTGAGAAAATATAACAAGGTGTCAGATATAGTTACAGGCCTGATAAACTATAGAATAATGAACCAGCATCACTAAAAGAAAAGTAGTATATCAATAGTGAATCGAATGAAATGTTTCTAATTATGCAAGAGATCTCATGCCTAAAATAAAAATTTTATCCTAAATTTAAGAGAGCCACAGTAACACATTGTCGAATAAATGAAAAGAGAAGTAAAAGAATTATAAATTAAGAATTTAAGAGTTATTACCAGATTTGCTTTTCTGAACGCTTGCCTTTAATGCTTCAAGAAGATTATCGCCTACATCATTTTTTTCCGCTGTTTCTTCAAAAGTGTATACTTTTCCTTGAGATTTTGCAGATATCAGATTTTCTAATTGTTTTGCATAATCATCAGAATACTGGCTTGCATCGAATTCTTTATTTGTTAAATTATCAACCAAAAGTTTTCCAAGTTCTATCTCACGTTCACCTATAGCAGAAGTAGGGATCGAATTTTCTGACCCTGGCATTCCCTCAACTTCATCAATAGGCTTTATTTCTTCTTGATACATCAACTGATGCATAATCAAACCTTTTTGATATGAACGTAATGCAACAAGGTGTTCTCTATCTTTTAGTACTACTTTTCCTATGGCTATTTTGTCAGTTTCTCTAATTGTACTAACAAACAAATTATAAGCCTTGTTGGAAGCAGAACTGATATTTTTTGTTTTACTTTTGCTATTTTTATGACCGCCACCGCTACCATTATCAGGGGCAACATAGTAACTCTTCTCTACAAGTATAGGATCAAATTCTTTTGTGTCAATAAACTCTTTGATATCAATTGTTTTTGTAGTTTTTGCTTTTATTTTTTCCAAATCCTCTTTTTCAACTAAAACATATTTGTCCTTGGATATTTCATAACCCTTTCTTATTTCAGAATAAGGTATTTCTCTTTCTTCAATAGGACACCATTTTTTGTATTGAATTCTATGTCCTTCTTTATCTAATTGATTGAAAGAAAATTCATTATTATTATCTGTCGTCGTATACAATTTGATCGGAATATTCACAAGGCCAAATGAAATACTCCCCTTCCAAATACTTCTGGCACTCATAATTTTGTAAACCAAATAAAACTCAAAAAAAAGGATATATTTGTAACATATATAAAAAAATATCACAAACTACTTTAATTATTTTATACAAATAATAATGAAATTATATGATATAATTAATTACTTTTCAGCATTATTTTGTGATATCTAGTCCACCCATATAACAAATCAGGTCGAGAAGTGAAAATTATTTTGCAATATGTTCTTGGTGGAAATATAAATTATTTGAAAAATATATGAAATTAAGAAAAAAGAAAAATTACTTATTTACACTATTTTATGCTACGGCAGGCATTCATATTTAGAATCAGAATTCATTTTCAGCTTCTAAATAGACAAACTAAAAAGATAATAAAAACCACTAAAAAAATCTATTAGGTAATCAAACTTATGAACAATATGCAAAAAAGCGAACAAATTTAGCAATAGTAATAATTATAATAAAAATACAGATCACGATAATACTGCGTAGAATCAGCACCCCATAGATAGCAAAGGTATCAAGACAGTGGACAAGATTCAATAAATGTATGATAAACAGAACATGTCAATAACATGAGTAGAATAAAACACAAATAATAGACAAAGATCTAAAAGTGGATTTTCTTCAATGGAAAAATTGTTTGGTGTAAATACAATATGCTATCCGGGTTTCAAACAAGGTTAAAGAAATCAAAATAAAAGGATCGCCACCACATAATCTATTTAAAAGATAGTGTAAACATAAAAATGATGTATGGTGGCTAGTTATGGAATAAAGCAGGATAGTAGTCCAGATTATCCAGATTTTGTTGCTTTTGTTAAGGCACTTTTCTCTTTTAATGCATCGGGATCTTTTGGAGATATAGCTAGGGTTTTATCAAAGTACATAATGGCTCCTGTAGAATTATTTGAATCTTCTAAAGCAAAACCTTTACCATTCAATGCATCAGTATTTTTTGGATCTATTGTCAAGGCTTTGTCAAAGTACATAATGGATCCGGTATAATTTCCCAAATCATCTAGAGCATAACCTTTACCAACCAATGCATCTTGATTTGTCGGATCGATAGCTAAAGCTTTATCATAGTACAAAAGAGCTCCGGTAGAATTATTTGAATCAGATAGAGCATCGCCTTTATCAACCATGCTAGAGGCAGTGGCAAATGTGTCTTGTGCTAGTACTTTATGAATCGAAATTGAACTGATTGTCGCGAATGATACAAAAATAATTAGAATAGGCACGCCTATTAGAAATAGGCTAAATCTAAGCCAATTTAAGGTATTTTTTGTCATTATCGCCTAAAACTTGGAATCAATATTTAAGTTTGCCTTTTTCCTTTCCTAGATATTATTAAAATAATAATAATAAATTTGAATTGGAAATCCAGAAAAAAGATATATAGATTTAAAGATTTATCATTTCAGATATTAATATCTATCAATATTTTCTGTGCTGTTTGTATAAAAATAATTCAATGCAGCGGTTTAGTGTTATATTCACCTGATCTCTTGCATAATTAGGACCATTAGAAAAATTTCTAATAATAGAATACTTCTTAATTGTAACCCGCAGATTAAAAAGTAAATATAATACAATTTCATCGATAGGCTGCAAAATTTTGATAGGAGTGTAATTATGCGAGATCTACGGTCTATTGAAAACTACCAAGAAAATTCCTCCGACATTTTCAAAATCTATAAGGTATAATAAGAATATTAAAAATATGTATATACATGTCAAATTCAGACACTGATCAACTTGCTCATTCTAATTTAAATGAACATGAATTACCAGATTTAAAAATTGCAATAATAACTATTCATGATGTTTGTCCTAGGTTTGAGTCAAATATATTTAATTCTGCAAAAAGTTTGGAAAAACTTGGTGTTAAATATAATATTGCTTTAATTCCATTTTTTAATGAAAACGAAGACCTTCCCAGATTTCCGGATTTTGTTAACACGGTAAAATCTTGCAAAGCAGAAATAGCATTACATGGACTCTACCATGAGAAAAGAAATGGAACATTTGATGATTTTCATACCGTCGCAAAAGGAGAGGCAGAAGTAGAAATTCGCGCTGGGCTTCAAATATTTTCCGAAATTGGAATACATACCAATGTTTTTATACCACCTGCCTGGAAACTAAATGAAAATTCCATTAAAGATTTAGAAAAAACAGGTTTTAAATTAGCAGAGATACAAGAAAAATTTATATTATTAGATATAAAAGGTTTAAAAAAGGTAATAACCACCCCAAAAGTATTCAATTGGGATTCTACAGGGCAACCGGAAAAAAATAAAGTAAACATAGAAAAAGATAGAAAGAGATTTGATAATCTTTTAAAAGAGGAGCCAAAAATTATAAGAATTGCATTGCATCCAAGAGACCCACCAGGAGCACTGGATCAACAAATAGAAATGATAAATCATTTAAAAGATAAAGAATATGAAATAATAAATTACAGGAATTTACTATACACATTACAAAAAGAATCGCCAATTACTAACTAATATACTCAAAATATCTTTTAAATTAATTTATTAAAAAAATAATTCATAATACTACTGAACTACATTAATATCAAATATTTATTTTAATCAATACTTTTTTATGAAATAAAAAGTTATAAGTTATCAGGCGATATACAGTAAAGAAATTGAATTCCTAAAAATATAGGTGATATATGAGCAAGTTCAAAAATATTAAATTTATTCCTTAATCCATACGATAAAGATATCATACAATAAATTCAAATTTAAAAATCCCACCTTAAAATAATATTTTTAATAGGATTAAAAAAATGGTCAGAATTAACCCTCTACCAGGCAAAGTTGTTTAATTATAACAAGATATGAGAGTTAAATATATACTAAGCAATAAAACACATCAATAAACAAAATTTAAAGATATCTTATACCAAAATATGAACTACATAGGTCAACAATTAAAAATATACCAAGTATCTTGTAAATGATTTAAAAACGGTCAAGATATGTCATTTTAGTAGTAATATCAAATAACTTTTTTTTCCGTTCAAAGACAAAATTAAAAGGTTAACAATAAAATGATTTACCGAAAATTCAAATAATTTGAATATGATATTAATTTTGATATCAAATCAAATTTTTTATCTTCGTCTTTTCGTATGTATGTAATTCTTTTACATCCTAAAGAAAAAATATATGTTTTAAAATTATTTTAACTAATAAAAACTTTATATAAATTCATTTCAGAAACGCTAAAATAAACAAGTCCATATCATTTTGTTGCAAAGAATATCAAAAAATCCATTACTATAAATATGATCACAAAGTTAAAAGAATATCGACATGAATAATTCCTTTTTTAAAGGCAATAGATACACCTTATTCCCATGTTCTCTACAGATAACTGCGTTTCTGCAAGATTTACAACATCCAAGAACTATTAAAAGAAATTAAAATAACAAGGTAATGAATAAGATAATCTATTATAATACGAATAAGAACAAGAGTTAACCGTGTACAATGTTATATAATTCTAAATCTACTTCAATGTCCTATCAAAATAAAGTTTGCAAAAACCTTTGTAAAATTCAAAATACCTATGAAACACTCAAGATACGCAAATGGAGGGATGAATATCATAGATGGTGCCAAGAATGCGAAATCCTATTTATTAATTGTGATAACTCCCTTTGTATCTGTTGTGGTAAAAGGTTAAAGTATAAAATAGGTACTGCATTAGAAATTCAAAAAGAAAAAACAAAAAGAAATTATACAAAACAAAAAGAATGGAGAAATAAAAACAATAACGGCCAAACAGAATCTAAATAGAAAAATTATTCTTTGAAATATTTTTAGATAAGTTGTTATCAGGATGAGAGAGGCAATTCAAGTTTTAAATTACAGGTTTTACTCTTGATTTTAGGCATCTTTCAATCAAAATAACTGCATTTACATAGAAACTGTATCTATATACTGCTAGTTAAAAGAAATTGTAAAAATATTTGGTTAAAAAAGGGTCTACTAATTGAGAATAAGGCAAGCAGTCATTGGATGAAGATATTCTTACAACATACTTGAAAATCCAATCTTGATCTACTTTATATATCGTTACAGCGTGTCCAAAGTTTATGGTCTCATCTAGAGAGTGTTGCACTGCAATTGTAAATTCGAATTGTCGAAAGTAAATAATTAAATAAATTTATATGTATTTTATAATTATATTTTTTAATAAAAATATCCAAATAATTATACATTTTAAATAAAAACTATTATAAATTTATAGAGTGTTTTTATAGTAAAATATAAATTGCTATTCTTAAATAGTTTGTTATTTACAATTGGTACAATGAGTCATAAAAAAAATGACAAAAATGAAAAAAGGGGATTAGCCTCAGCAGATGAAGAAACAAGACAAAGAGTAGCAAGTGAAGGCGGAAAAGCATCTCACAAGAACGATAACAAAGATAAAAAGAAATAAGTAGAATCAACTTTTTTTTATTTTTTACTCATTCTTATGGTTAAAGATCTTTTTATTTTGAAAGAAATACACCTTATAAATTTAAAATCAATATAATTATGCACCGATCCATTACAATATTCTAATAAATCCAAAATAGATTCCATTATAGAAGAAGGATCATCTTTATAATGTTTTATATATATTGATTTTCAATGAGCAATTCAACCGAAGATAAAAATAAAAAAAATAAAGACCTAGAACAATCGCAAAATAATCAAAACGTAGTAGGCGATGCAGAGAGTAATCCAGAAACAGAGGGACCATCAGAAAATCTGAGAGAAGAAGCATTGAAAGCAACAGACAATTCTAGTGATGAGAAAGAACCAGCATAATCTAATTTTTTTGTTTTTAAAATAAAATATAACTAAATTTAGCACATCGAACATAATCCAAATCAGTCTCATTCAAGACCAAATAATTATAAATACTCACTCGATATTAACTTCAAACGATATTTTTTGTTTTAAATATAAATATATCAGTAAAGAGGTAAAGAAATAAAATAAGAAGTAGATATCAATAAAAAATACCAAATTATCTTCCAAGTTTTCCTCATTTTGAAGGTAAATCAAAGAGAAATCATCAAACCGTCTATCGATTCATTTTAGAAAGATGATAAACTGCTTTCCCTGTTTTCTTTTTATAGCATTGTATGCTTTGTTGCATAATTCACTAAATTAAGCCAGGATTGGTTTATCCAACAATTGTGATCCATTGGCCTTCTTATAACCAGTTCCTTGTGAAAAAGGGGAAATCCTTTTTGCATATGATTTTCTGGACACACGGTATGATAATCTCGATATAATGAGTGAAAATAGAAAAGGCAGACCACATTCTTTTCCTGATTCCTTTATCCTAATCATGCGTTACATTAGAGTATATCTTCATCTGCCTTATCGTCAAACAGAAGGCATCATAAAAGCCATTATAAGAAAGAATCGAAAAAGATAAACCTGTAGTCGAGGTTAGAAAGAATTCTACAAGCAACTCATCCAAAAACAATAGATCAAGAAATATAGAAGTTTATTCGGGGTTAAAGGATCTGTTAAAATCGAAGAAATGAAGAATGTATGGACGAAGATTGGATAAATAAAGAAACCGTATTTTCATCAAGCATATATTTAGAGAATATATGCGTCAGCAACCAGGTTTCAAAAAATGATAAAAGAAATGACAATAAAGATATCATTGTACAACCTGTTTAGAAGTGCATAAAATGGATGGTAATAATTTAAGGAGAATCAGTCATGCAAAAGAGCAGTATTGTACATGAATCTTGTCATTTGCGAATCGGATGCACATTCAAACACATTTAGCATCTCATTTACCTTTTGTTGAGCGTTCTCAACCTTTACCTGTGCCTATGACCATAACGTATCACCAAGAGTCCTTGCAGCGGTTATTGGTTCATTCTCATCTACATACAGCAACACAGAATCTGATGAAGGTGTGCTGTACCTTAGCTGTTGAATATACTTTTCAAAGTATATTCGGGATCATGCTTGTATTTGATAAAACAGTTTTAGATTTCTTCCATTTTTATTCTATGTTTGAGAAAATATTCCTCATGTCTGCAGAATGGCTCATTTTATCTACAGTTAAGTTACATATTAGAAAGGCAGATAGTTTACATAATGACCATGTAGAAAATCCCAAATCATAAGATCTTGGATTTGAAGATGCCACATCATCAACCATTTGTTTCTCCATAGTATCAACAAATTTGTTCTGCTACTTATGATTATGCTTTTTTGATACAATACCATCAATTCCTTTTTCATTGAATTTATGCATCCAATTTCTTATGTTATGATCATGGTGATAAGTCATTCTTTTTATTGCTGAACAATGTATTCTTCATCGTTGAAGATGATAATCTTGGCTAGGCATTCTGATCCTTTATCTTCAAGAATCAGATGTACCAGGTATAAACTATAAATAAGCTTTCTGAGGAAAGTATCCACATAATAAAAATTTACTGAATATCAAAAGGCATCTACTACTAATGTCCATGAAATAATGTTTGAGTTTAATTTACAAAATATTTTTATCATGTGTTTCAATACTATTTATAAAAATAATAATTTTTAATTGTCGATTGTTAGCATTTCATGTTTGAAACGTTCTCATCATCTTCTAAGATCACTGGTCAAATGAGAATTATCATTAGGACCGATAATCCCATGAATTCCAATAGAACCTGAATTTGATTTGATTCCTCCTGCTGACGCGGTACCACCATTTTGACCTTCACATTTTACTCCACCATATTTAAGAGGTCCTGCAAATGTATCTGCAGTACCTTTCTTGGAATTACAATCTATTGTGTTTGGATTGATGCTATTTACTGCATTTGATATTTGAACTAGTGATATCGATGTTAAGATCATACTAAATGCGGTCAGTATCAAAATTATCAAAGTTAATTTTAAATTCATCATAAAAGATTGATAGAATGTTATATATGTCCCTTTATGAAGGAAGAAGCAACCCTACTTATAGACTTGTATGATAGATCGTTTTGTAATATATAATCAACGTCAAATTATTTCTATTCCCTATCACATAGGAACAAAACAGTATCGGCGGATTTCTATGTTTCTACATTGTTTTGTTGCATGATTCAAAAAATAGATAGTTAAAACTATATTTCAGGTAGTACAATGATAACATAATTTCACTGTTTACGTTATAATTTCATCCACAAAACGTAACAAATAATAATTAAAATAATCATGCAACAAAGCACTTCTACATCAGTTATTTCTCGATTTAACCAATTCTTCCAATATAATACAACTCAAATCGTGGAAATAATACCATATCCTGCTTCTTTGGCATTTTTTTAATAGTTCTAGATATTCAAGTCAACAAATTAAACCAAGCATCAATTTAGTATGTCATCATCGTTATCATCATTTTGTTGTTTACCTACCAATACTGCAACAGCAATATATTTGCTCACTACATCCCACTACCTTCTTGCAGTGTATTGTTTTTGATTACAAGTAACATCTTTTTTATATTTGGCTTTTTCTCCTCTTTTTCTTTTATAGATAATTTGAGGCACATGTACATATCCCCCGTTTGACATGGCCCTTGTTTTATAGATTATGAGTTATGCTTTATCAAATCATAGATGATGATGGTGTTTGTTATTTTTCCTATCATATTTTTAATAAACATTATGAGGGTAATTGATACATACCATAATTCAAAACTATTTTCAATGCAGATCATATAGATTAAAGCTAACCCTTGGGATATAATTATGATTGACATTGAGCCAAAGATTAGATCCTAGTAGATAAAAGATATCTATCTTTTTTAACAGTCTGTATTTTACAGGTAGTTGTATACCATGGCCCATTGTACCAAGGAAACATGGCAGCAGACAAGTTTCCAGAGATAATATAAAGTTTCTATAGAGGAGATATTATGATGATCTTCTAATAGTGTTGCTCCTGTTCTTGAGTCGACCATAATTATATATTTACATCTATATCATAATTTTATAATGACTAAACACATAGATCATTGATTTAAATCATGTTAAGCAAAACATATTGATGTCAAAGTCAGCAAAACATTCTAAAGAAGAGCAAAAAAACCTTGAAAAAAAGCTGGGCGAGGTACTAGGACTTGAAAGAGCGGCTCAAAAAGCTGTAGAAGAATTAAATTCTATGAAATTATTAGAGTCAAGTTCAAAGAAAGAAATACTCGGTATGAAAGATGAAGCAAATTCACATGAAGAAAAAATCATGAAATTGATTTCTGATATCTCGGACGAAAAGGAAGACTTGAAAATAAGTCAAGAAAATATTGAAGAGACTGCAAAAGAAACAGAAAAAAAAGCTGTCAAAATGATGAAAACATATTTAGGAGAAGATCCAGACTCATCTGAAGCTATTGAATTTTTAGCTATTGCTGAAGGTGGAGAAGTAATCCATTATGAGGTCCTAAATGCTATAAGCAAAAATTTTAAAGTCAAAGAGTTATCAAATACAGTTAGTTCTATTTTAAAGGAGGAGCAAAAACATTTACAACTTTGTATAGATTTAGCTAAAGAAAGCGTTTCTTAATTTTAAAGCAGTATTGGGTAAAATCAGTAATTATTAGTAATTTATTTTTATTTCTCATTACAAATTAAAATGATTAGAATATAGATTAATTCGCAAGGATCTAGTAAATAAATGAATCCAATTTCCTTGTATATCTGTAATTAATAGGATTGATATATGGAGCAAAAAAAAATCAGGTATCGATTATCAATAATTAAATAACATATTAATAAGAAAGAATAAATTCTAGATTCTACTAATATTAGAATTCATTTTTAAAAAACATTCAATGCTTAAATAATAACTTTATTTATTAATTCCATGAAAATTTTAAAAACAATTAAAATAAGCGATTCTCATGGCGATATAAAAAAACCACAATATGTAAAAATGCCAATAGGGACACAAATAATAGGCTATCGGGATTTTACCGGAGAATCGTTAATCTTTTGTTTGATAGAAGATTCTGAAAAAAAGGATGAAATCAGGATTTTTAAATGGATATCCATCGATGAACTAGTTGACCCTACTTACACATGCATTGGCATAAAATCGCGACAAAATGTTTGTTTATTTGATACAAACGAAATTCAACCTCGAATTTAATTTTAAAATCATTAAAAATTCCAATTCGTAAACAAATATCAATATCAAATATCAATAGATCTCTTGCATAATTAGGGCCATTAGAAATTTTTCTAATGAAGAATACATCTTGATCATAATCATCAAATTAAAATGTAAATATTACATATTTCATCGATAGACTGTAAAATTTTGATAGGCGTCTAATTATGCAATAGATCTAATATGCAAATTTTCAATCAACAATCATAAATCGTTGCTTTGTTGCATAACTCAATTTTTCGTAACTGCATTAATCATCTGATCTAAATTTAGGGAATCGGATACCTGTAATTCCCTTGTTATTATAAATTTCAGTCAAGAAAAACGAATTTCATAGTTATGCAACAAAGCAATAAATCGTTATAAAAATAGCCCTAAAATAAATATTTCAATAATGTTATAGTATTTTTGTATTATATTATCAATATTTTTTACCAAACCTTGATGAGAATCTAATAGTATTTCCCAGATACCAATATAAAAGCAAGATATAAAGACATGCCAAATCCTAAAGTGACCATTCTTTTTATCATAGTACATGTTAGATTATTAACAAATAATAGAAAATTCATCTAAACAGTTGTGTAAATACTCAAATGATCTTTAATGTAAAGAGAATGTACTTGTTTAGATTTGTTTATCTTTAAAAGAGAATATATTAAAAAATACAACAATATTTTTGCTGACGAAAACAAGCAGCAGTCTTGGTTACATAAGAACATACAGCATCTTTACACAACTCTTAACCTTACATACCTATTATCATCGTCATTATCATCATCATATATTTTATATAAATACTATAAATAAAATACAAATGTGAACAAGGATACATCTTTTATTCGAGAGTATCATGAAAAAACTAAGCATTCAGAAATGAGTGTCATGAATTCGCAACATTATTTAGACTGGAATAATCGACCCTATCCTTTTAAAATTTATTGCAATTTACCCACAATACCGCTTCCAACAGATTTTTCCATACCATCTCTAAACGCAATTTTGGCAATAAGCAGGCTATTTCCTCAAGACAAACAATATAACAAAAGTGATAATATTAATTCGGCATCAGTGACAGCGACACGTAAATCTAAAGATTTTGAGAATATAAAAAAATTAACTTTAAAAGATCTGGCCACGATTTTATTTTTCTCTGGCGGCATTACAAGAGAAATTAAGCACGGAAATCACACTTTTTATATGCGAGCTGCATCAGCCACGGGAGCACTATACCCAATTGAAATATACATTGTTTGTAAAGATATTTCTCCGGAATTAAAAGCAGGTATTTATCATTTTTGTCCTGCGGAATTTAGCCTCATAAATATTCGTAAAGGAGATTATAGATCGGCATTATCAGCAGCAGCAGATAATCAACATATATTAAATTCACCTCTTACAATAATATTTACATCTCTTTCATGGAGAAACGCATGGAAATATCAAGATCGTTCATATAGGCATTGGTTTTGGGATTCAGGCGTAATAGCTGCTAATCTTCTTGCTATAACATCATCAATGAATATCACGAGTAGGTTATCTATGGGATTCGTAGATGACGACGTTGATCGTCTTTTAGTCCTAGAAAAAGAGAAAGAAGCTTCGATAGTAATGGCAACCTTAGAGATAGAATCGGATCCTAATTTTGCTTTGGAAAGCAGGGATACAAAAAAAGAACATATTTCGTACTCAGACCTTCCACCCAGTCTAAAAACTATCCCCCTATCAAGAAAAGAAATACAATTTCCCCTTATTTGGAAAACACATGAAAATTCAAAGCTTTTTAGTAAAAACGAGGTAACAGAATGGATAAATTCAGGTATTTCTCAAATACACAATTTTCTTAATTTGGAAAAAGATATTGAATCACACAGAGAAAAAGTACTGAAAAGACAATCTTTACCAAATGAATATCAAACATCAAATATTCCAAGCATAGGAGAAACAATATTAAGGCGCGGATCAACACGAAAATTTGCTAGATCATCCATACCTTTTACAACTCTTTCGAGCATAATATACAATTCAACAAGATATATACCAATGGATTTTAAAAAAGATACAGATACATTAATAGATATTTATTTAATTTCCAATGATGTTGAAGGTATAGATTCAGGAGGATATTTTTATAATCGAGTCAATAACACACTGGATTTAATAAAAGATAAAACAACAAGGAATTTATCTGGATATTTATGCCTGGGCCAATCTCTTTTTAGCGATGCAAGTGTAGTTTTATTTCTGATGTCCAATTTAAATAAAATTATTAAAACTTTAGGAAATAGAGGATACAGGGCATCTCAATTTGAAGCAGGCATCATTACAGGAAAAATATATCTTTCTGCATATGCTTATGGGATAGGTGCATCAGGATCGACATTCTATGATGATGCGGTAACAAATTTCTTTTCTCCTCATTCAGAGAATAAAAATACAATGATAGCAATAGGTATAGGCAATTCAGCTTATAAAGCGAGGCCAGGAAAAATATTACCAGTGCGGCTTAAAAGAGAACAGTTGATAAGATAGGAAAACATCAAATGATAATTAATAACAGAATCTTTTTATGTCAAAGTCATTGTTAACAGGCTTAACCTATCAATATTATATTAATTTCCTAAACAAGATAAAAATTAGTAGAGTAAAATATGGATACCAAAACCATAGTTACATTCAATGCAACAATAATGGAAGGAGCCAATCATATTAACAATTTCTTCACTCTTGGCTGCTGTTTAAGGTCCTAAACAGTCTATTTTCGTCCATATCAAAGTTATAATGGTATTTTTACTGTCTATTGTATTTTGTTACATGATAAAATTGAAAATGCAATAAAATTAAGCAAGTTAGAATTAATATCTATTATTGCATTTATAACATTCATATGAGAAGTAAATATTATTGATATTATCGATATCAATCACATAGACAAAAGAACCAACTATACGTAAAACAATAGTACCATAATCAACAGTAACAATAAAATATATTACAACAATAATCATTTTGTAAAATTAGAAATAGGTAAATAATCTACAATCTAGAAATGGTTTCATTTGTATTTGTTTCGAGTTAGTAAATTAATTTTTGTATTAATATCTTAATACCATATTTACAAAGAAATCATTTGAATTAAGAAGATGCATTAAAAAATATAACTGATTGTTTTTCCTATTGGAAACTTTTTTTTACATGGTTGAAAAACAATAAAATACATGCTTTGTTGCTAAAGTCCCCATTTCTAAATGCATTTAGCTAACATCCTTTAAGAAATCATATGAAATGATCCACCTACAACCAATCCCTAGTTAGATGTGCATTAGCAGCAGAATTAGTTGATAATTTGCAAGATCTGATAATGTGACAACAGTGATAGGCAAATTATTTGCGGATTATGGTGCTTATGAGATAATAATATTTTTAGATATTTGTCCACAGATAATGGAATCATATTTTGTATCAAAGTACGAAGGAAACAAAAATCAAACTGAAAGATGGCAATTTCATTAGAAATCTATCAGTTTTGGCCCAAAAAAAGGATTTTCAAAGATGGAAGAACAGCATTGTAAGCTATGGGCAAAGATGAATTGTTTGTAGAAACTGTGTACGTCTATAAAGAGGATGTTTGATGGTGAATATGTATGTTCATTTAGATAAAATAATAGGATAGAGGAAATAATGTTAAAAGCATCGTTGTATAATAAGATGATAGCTACTTAGACAACAGGTAATAAAACAAGATTTTAATAATCATGCAACAAAAAATAAGATATACATACATATTTTGAGATAGTTTCAGGTCAATCATATTAAAAAAAATAAATCAATACTAGTACAAGTTCAATGAATTCTCATCTGCCTAATTTGAAATATCAGAAAGATATAAATTTAAATATTTTCAATGTTAGGAAAAATTATGGCAAGACTAGTAAAAAAAGAAGATAGAGGTCCAATGGCAGTAAAAGTAGATAATGTCACTAAATGGATATGTATGTGTGGTTTAAGCAAAAATCAACCATTCTGTGATGGCAATCATAAAAAAACAGCTGATGAAGAAGAAGGAAAAATCTATCAATATCATCCCGATGGAACTAGAACAGAAATACAATAAAAAATTCTTGCTAAATTTATGATTTTTATTTTTTTCATTTAAGAAAAAGCCTCTGATTTTTTTCAAATAAAATATTCATAAAAAATAGCAAAATAGATTTTTGCTGTGTTCTCTATTGCAATTTCATTTTTATTTTTATTTATGATGAAGACCATTTAACTTAAATACAAAGTATAAAAATATCAAAATATAAATTAATAATCTATTTACCCCTATCCAAATTAGAAATATATGCTGTTAGTTTTTTGCCATAGTAACCTCTGTAATCCATTCACATTCAACATTTACTTTATCATGATGTTTGATAACAGATTCTGTATCTGGAGCATCTAAAAGACAAAAACACACACCTGCTTCTTTATTATAGAATAGATTTACATGAGTAACACCATATTCATCCATTGGTGCACCAACTAGCTCACGTAGATTCTCCTCTTTAAATGGAACTTTGTGAACATCAAGGAAAATAGGCATAACCATGTTATTAAAATTATAAAATAAAAACTTTCTGTATTATTTCACTAAATAATATGTCAATATGTATCAACAATAATCCTTTATATCTCCAACTATATCTTTTCAATGCAATCTATTGACTTTTAAAAATGAAAATGTTGAAAGCATAAAAATAGCGTACACATATACAGACGCTTTAAACATTATTTCAAAAACTATATCCAATACAAAAAAATCACTAGATTGTATTTTCGATCATAGATGGTTATTTACTCAAATAGATGATACCATATTATTAAATTCAATTATAAAATTGAAACTGATAGGCATAACTTCAAGATTTATAACAAAAATTACAAAAGATAACATGGCCTACTGTAAAAAAATTATGAAATATTCGGAATTAAAACATTCGGACAAAGTTTTAGGATATTTAGGTATAAGCGATAGTCAGTTTTTTTTTAATTATTTAGCATCTGAAAATTCAAAAGAGAATAAGGTTGTAGAGGACATTAAAGATATTCCACAGATTGAAATTCATCTTTTAAGTATAAATAATCAATCTTTTGTACAAGAACAACAATTTCTATTTGACAATTTATGGAATCACTCCACTTTTGCAAGGGAGAAAATCACAGAGATAGAACGAAAAGTTGTAGAAAACATCATTTCAAATAAAACAATAGAAAATAAGGAGGAGGTACTCCAAACCCTTTGCAAAATAATCGAATCATCCATAGATCAAGTTTTGATTTTATTTCCTAACACTAGCTCGTTTTGGGATATATATAACGAAGGAATATTAACAACCATTAAAAATGCTATAAATCGCGATGTAACAGTCAAAATATTAATCCATATTAATGATGATGATGAAGACGACAAAATAAATAAAGACATCATAAGACAAAAACTAAAGGCCGAAAAAAAAGAAATTGAAATTAATACAAATTTTTTCTCAAAGCGACTTCAACAGCAATATGTCTTATTTGTAATTGATGAAGCAATGTCTGCAATGATAGAAACAAAAGGTCATGGATCTGAGGAAGAGTCATCTTCGATTATAATAGGAGCAGCAGATTTCTCAAAGAACATATCTCAAATATCTTCTTTTGTCTCAATGTTTGACATGTTATGGATACAAACGGAAATTGAAAAACAAAGTAAGGTAAAACAAACATATTTTCAAATGTTTAAAGGACTAAAGCTCAAAACCGAAATCTATAAACGCAAATGGGCATTCGAAGAACAAAAAGATAATTAAAGAAATAAAACTTTTGCATTTAGAATATATATAAATCATTCAAATTAAATTCACAGATTTGATATCTTTTAATTTAGTTTATATGAGAATAAAAAGCATTATCAATGAATATTTGTAACTGTAACCGGATAAATATTTACATATAGCATAAATAAGAATCAATCTTTGGACAAATTATTAAATATTCTGCTATGATAAGAAAAAAAACAAATTTCTTAATCTTATCTTTTATAATGCATATAATAAGAGTGATAACCACTAATGAAGAAATTTTGATGGCTTACTTGAATTACCAATTTTATCATTATACAGAGAATACACTTTAATTATTTGATTGTGTTTAATTCGATAATCACCAATATAATGAATAATTTCTTTATATTTATCGTCAATAATTAACAATGTATGTGTTAATCCACCTTCCAATAAAATATGACCATCATCACCCAGATCCATTACTCTTCGGGCAAGAATTATACCAGGACCCCATAAATTTTGATTATCATTTAAATCGTTTACTAAAAAAACATGGCCAGATCCAATACCAATTCGAACTTTAACTGTTGATTCAGGGTCTATTCTATTATTATAAGTTTTTAGCAGATTTTGTAATTCAATACTTAATTCTAATGGAAGCTTGGGGTCGGACGTAAAACCAATAGCCATCCCATCCCCCGTAGGCAATATTTTTTTATCTCGCTCTTTTTTATACGCACTGCAGGAGGAAATCAAATTATTTAGAATATGAATTTTTTCAATTTGTCTTTTCACAGATAACGAAGGATCTGATAATCCCACAATATCAATAAAAAAAAAGGTTGCATGAAGGATTCCCGAAGATCCAATTTCAGATATTTGAGAATTACCATAAAAGCTAATTAATTTCATATAGACATTCAAATGATCTTTATGAAAAGCAAGATCTGAATAAAATACAGGCGTTTCCTTAATTGGTTCCTTGCAAATATTACAAATAAGATCCATCTCACGATTAAAAAAAACAATTCTACATTCCTTATCTATATCAAATTCAATCCAATGCGAGTCTGGATTGGCACCTATTAAAGAATTTATTCTTATATACCGGGAAAAAGAATCCTGAGTGATTTGAGTTATTTTAGTTTCAAGTATACCATCGAATAAATGCGAGATTTTATTATATAAGACAACTGAATCCGCATCAGAATTATCAAGTATAAACATTGATATTATTTCCTTTTCTTTTAAGAGAAAACTTAGGTCTGTGACAAATTTTATCACATCAGCAATATTAAAATACGTCAATAAATTTGTCAATGAATTAATTATAAGATAAATAGATTGATCAATATGAGAATCAATTAATTCTTTAATTTTTAAATAGGTAATATGGAGTTGTCCATCCGTCAAATTGTTAGATATGTCACTATTATGACGAACAAGATACGGATTAACTAATTTTGAATTTTTTTCAACATATTTAGTTTTAGATAAAAATAAATTGTTATATTGATTTTCTGTAAAACTCGAACTAACATAAATACAAAAATTATTATCATTTATTGCATTTATGAGCAAATTATTACAATAAGAAGATTTTCCAGAAAAATTGGATCCACTTAATAAAAAAATTCCAGAGTTTGACAATTTTAGTCCATTAAATATATATTCATTGCCTGGAAAATATTTCAATTACATAAAATATAATAATATTTCTTTTATATTTTATCTTGATAATAAAGCATAAATTGGCACAACTTTCCTCAAAGAAATAATCCATTTACTACATTATTTGATAAAAATTTTTGTTCTTTTTTTTAACTATGAAATCAATATAATTTTCCATAAATTAACTATTTAGATTTATCTTGTTTACAAGTTCATTCATTTTGCCTACAAATGGATGATTAGGGTATTTTAAAACTGTAACGAATTCTTGTCGTTCAAATTGTATATCACAATAACAAGGAATAGTTGAAACAACATCCATCTTGAGATAATTCTCCAATTCTATCATTGTTTCGGATTGTTCCAGCAGAGTAAACTCAAATCGACCAGGTTTTGAAATCAAACCTTTATTTAAGTCAGAAGGTGTACAATATCCTGCGATTCTGTTTAATAATAGATAGGATTTTGCACCAAAATTTATGAAAGATTTATAAACATCATCTGCCATTTGTTTTGTTCCTTCAATATCAATATGATCCATTTTTAAAGACAAGATGATTACATCAGCTATTGCCAATGCATTAATTGACCATGGTCTAATACCTGGACTAGTATCCAAAATAATATAATCATAAATAACATCAGGAGCAGTTTTTTCTCTAAGATATAACATCTTCTTTAACATCTGAGATTTTGACGAATCTCTATTTTGAAAATCCAAACTTGTGATTTCTTCTTTTTTTGGATTTGAAAATACAATACTAAAGAGACCTATTTTATTCTCAGATAATGTAGAAGTATAAAAGTCATTAACAATATCAGTAAAGTCATAGATCACGTCAGTAAATTCCAAGTCATCTAGTAAATAATTATTCATCCATTTTTCAGGTTTAAAATTAAAATAAACATGTAAACTAGGGGCATAGACATCCATATCAACAAGTAAAACATTATATCCTTTAGATACCAAGAGTGTGGAGAGATTGGCAGCTATTGTAGTCTTTCCTGTACCACCCTTGTAAGAATGAAAAGCTATTGTTTTAACCAATGTTAAAAGGCGTCCTTTAATCTATAAAAATATATCTTGTAAATATCAATATTTCATAAAACGAAATTAATAACAAAAAATAAAGTTTAATTCAAATCCAATGGCTGAATGTAAATAAAAAAATAAAATATAGTATTTTTTTCTTTTTACTTTTCAGTGTTATATTGATCGTATGTGAACCTTCGTCTAATTCCAAATGGTTTGAATGGTCGACCATTACCATGATAGAATTTTGAGAAGAATTCAACATAAATCAACCTAGCCCCCTGAATCCCAGGTTCAAATACACCCAATACAATATTAAAAATATGACCCACAAAGAATATTATAATTCCGACAATAACGTATAATATTGTATGATGCAAAGTTTTAATGAAAATAAAGTCGATGACGTCAGCAAGTATAACAGATGCAAGCAATATTCCTACAATCCTAGTATAAGAAAGTATATGGCTAATTATCGAGGGTAACTCCATCATAGCTCTGACACCCTCACCATAAAACATCAATCCTATTCCTCCAATAATTAAAGCTAAATAAACGATTCCTACAGGTTGTTGTGAAGGATTAATATTTTGATGATGTAAGAGTGCTAGCCCCAATAGAACAATACCCCAACCAAATAATAGCCAGCCAATTTTACTAATCACATGCTTTTTCTGTGCATCTCTAAGGCTATTTATTATTCCAAGAACTAGTCCAAAAGAAACCATACCTATCCCAACATAACCGCTAATTAGCAAAAGTTTTCGAAGGCCAAATGTTCCAATAGGATCTAGTAATGTGCCATCAGAAGGCAAATGAAGTCCAAAATGGTTCAGAAAAGAGAACAAATAGCCATTTAGATGGAATCCAAAATAAAGATTAAAGCAAAATCCTAATACGATGGCTATAATACAACCAGGAGTCATAGCTTTAGCAAGTTTAACCATTTGCGTTGGTTGTAATATCGTCATTGCGAATTTTCTCAAGAATTTTGGCATAATGTTTAAATCACGTTTTTTTCCCTCTACTCTTCTTATCACCCATCTAGAAACCAAAAGAATTACAAGACCATATCCAACATCGCCTAGCATCAAACCATAAAAAATAGGAAAAATTAAACCAAATATCATGGTAGGATCAAATTCATTTCCAGATGGCAATGAATAAAATCTAACAAAAGATTCAAAATTTTTCAATCTTTTTGGATTATCTAAAAGCGTTGGTGGATTCTCGTTGGTTTCTAATTCATACATTTTAGTTGTACCTTCACTATGTTTTTGAAAAGCAGATCTTAAAGATTCCACTCTGGATTTTGGAATCCAACCTTCCAAGGCAAACGTATCTTTTGTAACTCCAAGGCTTTTAATTACCTCAAGTTTTTTATTTTCAATGTCAAGTTGTTCTTCTGCGCCTTTTAAAAAAGTATAATGAAGCTTTGAAATTTCAGCTAGCTGATTATCTATTTTGTTCAACTGTATAGAAAGATCATTGTAAATATTTTTCTGATTTTGAATAGCACTATCAGGTTTTCCCTTGAGATTCGGAATTGCTTCCAAATGAACATTATATAAATTAACAATTGAAGCCAGAGCATTAGATGGAAAATTGTGCATAATTACAAGAACAAAATGCGTTACTTTGTCTCCAGCCTTGGAATATAAAATAACATCCTCGTCATTTAATTCCAATTTTTTCTTAAATTCTTGGAACTTTTCAGAATCTATACGGCCAAAGAAAGAGCGCCCCGAAGTAAGATGCAATACATTCAAGTCTTCAGGAAAAAATGAATATTCTTCAAGAAGCTTAATATTGTTTTCTGCCTCTTTCATCTCGGTCAAAAGATTATCCTTTTGTCTTTCTAAGGAGGCAACAGAGCTATCTATATTTAGTGATTTGAATTTTTCTACCAGTTCATTAATTGATGTTAATTTAGTTTTACCTTTTACAGGAGTAGGTGGTAATGAGTTAACTAATCCTCTAATTCGAATTAATAGATCCGAAACTTGTCTATGCAAATCACTTTCATGATCGGTCATTAAAAATGGTTCAACACCTTTTGAAAAAGGCTCTAACTGCATTACATTCATTTCATGTAAAATTGAAATAACTTGTTGCCTGTATTTTTTTAAACCTAATACAGCTATTCGAACCATTGGAACAGGTTTTAATATTGTACTCATTTTTGTATCATCATTCCTTTTCCCAATTATATCCCAGAAAATATTATATTCATAATTTCCTTTTTCATTTGATCATCAAGTTGAAAGGATATAGATTTAGATTTATTTTTTGCGTCGGAAATAATCTTCTCAGATTCCGCAAAAGCTTTATTTTTAGACTCTTCAATACTTTGTTCTACCATTTTTTTTCCATCTTGTTTTGTAATATCAATTGAATTTTTAAGATCGAGTTGTAAATTCTTAATTTCTTGCTCAATTTGTTTTCTATAGTTTTCAATTTCGCCTTGTACTTTATCCTCAGTTTCTTTAATTTGTCGCAGAGAATCAATATACTCTTCTTGAGAGGAAATAGAAGAAGAAGAAGAAGAATTAGTCTTTGCCTTAGTCTTAGTCATGTTCATATTCCCAATAAAGATTTGCCAATAAATAATACCAATACAACTGTTCCGACAATATTTCCAATTTTAAATCCTTTCGTTATCAGATAAAATTTTCTTTGGGGCGCGTTTGTAAAAAGATCTTTTCGCTCTTTATCATTATTTCTATTGCTCATATAATATATTGACCTCCCTCTTCTAAAATGGGTTGTTCTTGTTCTTCATTCTCTCGTTCCTCCATCTTTCGCTTTACAGTTTTTAACATTATGAATGTGTCACGTTCCATTTCAGCGAGTCTAAAAGTAATGAATTTAACAGATGATAACAACTTTGGAATAAAAACATTTTCTATAGCATTAGATTTACGCTTTGTTTTCTCAATTTCATAGAGAAGCTTTCTTAATGCGGTCTCCTTTTCTGCAACATCTAACACAATTTTATGAACATTTTGGAAAGCTCTTAATGCCTCATTGATAGATGTAGGAAGTTCCAATAAATATTCTTCAAGTAATACTCTTTGTCCCCCAATAAGCTTTGGAATATGGACTCCCATAATGCTTTTGGACATTACCTGTAAATTCTCCATTTCAGGTATCTTCATTGATTCATTTTCCAGTCTCATGGATCCAGATAGCATTTCAGCCATTCTGATAGCTTCATATCCCTTTATCAATTCAGATTGTAGATTACTTCGTAGTGCTGCAGCTGTTTTATTGGTATTAAAAAATTCAAGGATCAATGCCTGACGTTTTAGTTTTAAGAGTTTCAAACCTTTTTGTGCTATTACAATCCTACGTTTTGTGCGTATATACTCAAGGCGAGTTGGTCTTATATTTGAAGATAAAGACATTACTAATTATTGCACCTGAATTTCATTCCCAGATTTACCAGATCGATATTTTGCGATAAATTCAGGTTTGATACGCTTTAGCTCCGATTCTGGAATTTCACTCAATAATTCCCATCCAATATTTAGAGTTTGCTCGATTGACCTATTTTCATCCACGCCTTGATTAACAAATTTTCGTTCAAAGTTATTAGCGATCTTGAGATACTTTCTATCGATATCACTTAATGCTTCTTCACCTACAATTGCAGATAATGACCTTGCATCCTTACCCTGTGCATAGGTCGCATAAAGCTGATCGGCAAGGCTTCTATGGTCTTCCCTTGTTTGACCTTTTCCTATACCCTGATTCATCAAACGTGAAAGACTGGTCAGAACATCAACAGGTGGATGGATATTTAGTCGATGTAATTCCCTGCTCATAACTATCTGGCCTTCTGTAATATAGCCAGTAAGATCGGGTATTGGATGGGTGATATCATCCGCAGGCATAGCAAGTATAGGAATTTGTGTTACAGAACCCTTCCGACCTTTTATTTTACCGGCTCGTTCGTAAAGTGATGCCAGATCTGTATACATATATCCAGGATATCCACGCCTACCGGGAACCTCTTCTCTGGCTGCGGCAATTTCTCTCAAAGCTTCACAATAATTTGTCATATCAGTTATTATTACCAGAACATGCATCTCACGCTCATAAGCAAGAAACTCGGCCGTTGTCAAGGCAAGCCTTGGAGTAAGTATACGCTCCATTGAAGGATCTGATGATAAATTTAGGAAAAGAACACTTCTACCAAGTGCTCCACTCTCTTCAAACTGTTTAACAAAAAAATTCGATTCTTCACTTGTAATTCCAATTGCAGCAAACACAACAGAAAAATTTTCAGACGAATTAAGAACACGTGCTTGCCTAGCAATCTGAGAAGCAAGTAAATTATGAGGTAAGCCAGAACCAGAAAATATTGGAAGTTTCTGACCTCTTACAAGTGTATTCATTCCATCAATATTAGACATACCAGTCTGAATAAATTCAGATGGCTCTTCTCTAGAATATGGATTTATTCCGGATCCAACCAAATCAAACTTTTGTTTTGATACAATAGTTGGTCCATTATCTCGAGGCTGTCCCAATCCATTAAAAGTTCTACCAAGCATTTCATCAGATACTGACAATGTTGCGGCATCGCCCAAGAATTTTGTTAAAGTTCCGGTTGTACCTAGTCCAATTGTTGATCCAAAAACTTGTACTACTGCCAAACCCTCTCCAGTATCAAGTACCTGTCCCTGACGTAATTCACCATTTGCAAGCTTTATCTCAACCATCTCACCATATGCAGCATCCCTTACACCTTCAACAAATATTAGCGGACCTGCAATCTTGGCAAGTGTTTTAAATGATACTTTAGACATTTTAACTATTTACCTCCACTAACAAATTGTCAAACTGTTTAGCCATATTTATTTTGATTTCATTAACCAACTGCTCTACCTCTTCTTCCTTTGTCCATTTTATCTTTGATATCAGTTTTCTTGCATCTAAAGTACCCACCTTTGAAGAAAGAACACCCTTCTTTATTGCGTCAGATTCCATTCTACCAAATTCTAAAATGGTAGACAGCATTAGATATTGTTTTTTTATAGAAGTATATGTATCAACTTCATCATAAGCGCTCTGCTGTAAATAGTCCTCTCTAATTGATCGAGCAGTATCCAAGATGCCCTTTTCCGGTTCTGGTAATGCATCATAGCCTATCAATTGAACAATTTCCTGCAATTCTGATTCTCTCTGCAAAATTTCTAGTGCTTCCTGTCTTAAAGGAATCCAATCAGGTGATACATTGTTTTTATACCAATCAAACATATCATCTGCATATAGAGAATAACTTGTAAGCCAATTAATAGATGGAAAGTGTCTCCTAGACGCTAAATTAGCATCAAGGGCCCAGAATACCCTTGTTACTCTCAATGTATTTTGTGAGACGGGCTCAGAAAAATCTCCACCCGGAGGTGAAACTGCACCAACCAAAGTCAATGAGCCTACTCGTTGTTCTGGAGAAACTACAACAGATTTACCCCCTCTTTCATAGAACTCTGCTAATCTTCTTCCTAGATATGCAGGATATCCTTCTTCTCCAGGCATTTCTTCCAACCTACCAGATATTTCTCTAAGTGCCTCTGCCCATCTTGAGGTACTATCAGCCATCAATGCCACATCATATCCCATATCACGATAATATTCACCCATAGTAATACCAGTGTAGATACTTGCTTCACGGGCAGCTACAGGCATATTAGAAGTATTTGCAACCAATATTGTTCGTTCCATTAATGGCCTTTTTGATTTAGGATCTTCTAACTGAGGGAAAGTTGTAAGGATCTCAGTCATCTCATTTCCCCTTTCACCACAACCGATGTAAACTATTACTTTACTATCTGCCCATTTTGCAAGTTGCTGCTGAGTAACAGTTTTTCCACTTCCAAATGGTCCTGGAATAGCTGCGGTTCCACCTTTTGCAACTGGGAAAAAAGTGTCAAGTACACGTTGTCCGGTAAGCAATGGAGATACAGGAGGAAGTTTATTTAAAACAGGTCGAGGAACTCGTACCATCCACCAATTTGATAATCCAATATCGACAATATTGCTATTTGTTTTCACTTTGGCAACATTTTCATTTACAGTATACTTTCCCTCTTTAATATCAGAAAGTTGACCGCTGACACCAAATGGAACCATTATTTTATGCATTATTAAAGGTGTTTCCTGGACTTCACCAATAATTTCACCCTGAGAAACACTATCCCCATTTTTCTTGGTAGGAATAAACTCCCACTTTTTATTTTCATCCAAAGCAGGAATAAAAATACCTCTGCTGATAAAATCGCCACTTTTTTCTCTTAGGATGTTAAGTGGACGCTGAATTCCATCATAAATAGATGTCAGCAATCCAGGCCCAAGCTGTATTGAAAGAGGCCTCTTTGTATTGATAACTTTTTCACCAGGTCGCAGACCTGTTGTATCTTCATATACCTGTATAGTAGATTTGTTACCTTCAAGACGTATGATCTCTCCAAGCAAACCTAATTCTCCTATACGCACTACATCAAACATTTGTGCATTTTCAATACCTGTTGCCACTACAACCGACCCTGAAATACGAGAAATAATTGCGTCTGATATACTATTTTTCATTCCATTCACCAAATCCTATTAAACATTTATTCCAAGTACTCGTCTGGCTAATGAAGATATGGATTCCTCATGGATATCGCCTTTTAATGAAGGCATAAATAAAACAAGAGGATTAATAGATGCCTCAACTTTTAATCGGAATAACATAGGAAGAGAATCGCGCACAAATTGACTTGCAATTATCATTGAAAACCTATGAGAAGAAAATAAATTTTCCATTGTTTTATATGGATCTTCACCCCCTTCACTAACAAGAAATGTTTCGTTTATACCTAAAAGACGATATCCGATAACAAGCTCCCGCTCACCTATTACAGCAATTAAACCTTTTGATTCAGATTTTTGTTTGGATGACATTTTAATATTCACTCAAAAAGCAGCATTGATTTTATGCGCTCCATAGGTATACCATAACGCTTCCCATAAGCAATTCTCTTTATGTTGTCCCACTCAAATTCTGCAATAATAATAAAATGAAATATATATCCGATCGAAAGTGAAATATTCTTTAACCTTTGCACATATTTTGTACTAATGAATTGATCCATAGCAATTTCAAAGTCTATAAGACTATGAGTTTTCCTATATGTTTCCAACAGGTCACCCATTATAAGCCGTTCTTCTATTCTATTCACAAATTCTCCGACATTTTTTGATCCAAACATTTCAAGTAATTCACTTAAAGCAATATGCCCTCCTTCTATAAGATGTTTGTTAACTAATTCCCTCTCTAGGTTTGAATTTTTGCCTTTTAATAAGCTCAAAATATTCTTTTTATCGATCTGCATTCTAATTACATCTCGAATAACCCCTTCATCACCTTGAAAAAACTTGAGCGATTCAATTAAAGTAGAATAATAGTATGCCATAAGGTCCACCATCAAATGACTAAGATCTCCTGTTTTTTGGATGGTATCAAAGTGTCGCATTATAATGTTACCATATTTATATTTTACAAGATAGTTTACGACACCCTCAATACCAGGTTGAGATAAAATAATTTTCATTTCATCATGTGAAATATTACCTCCGGTAATCCCTGCAGGAAAATTTCTACTAGAAACCAAAAAAGGCTCTGTTTCGGTAATAGTACGTCCAATAATCTTGGAGGAAAGAATTAGTTCGATATTATGAATATCCCATTTTAATAAATAGGAACGAATTGCAGTTTTTCCACTAAAAGGTGCAGTCTCCAATACAATTTTGTTAATTTCTACAAGATGTCTATTCAGAGCAACTTCCAAAAGCTCAGGTGGCGAATAAAGAGATGAAGCTCTTTCGATCTCTGGACCATACCAAGTAGATTCAAGCATCCTTCTCATTTCGGCAACATCTTCAGATTTAACCAAACTTTGAATGGTATCTTTAGAAAGAAAATTTGTAGAAAGGGATTGCAATCTTCCAAAAGAAGATGAATACGATGACGAAGTCATTTACTTTGTCATCCTCTCTATGAGAAAACCTTTTATATCATCTTCTTTACTTCGTAATAACTCTTCAAAGGTTAGATCAAGTTCCATTGTACCTTCCTTATTTTCAGCCAAAATACCACCCAAAGTATTGATTGAGGATCCTCCGATAGGAATATTCATTCCCTTGACAATCGAATTATCTTTCTCACGGCAATGTATGATAATATCAGGACCCAAAGTATTTTTTGCATAGTTAACCATTTTCTTTAGTAAATTTTTATACTCAGGATTTTGAACATAATTTATCATTTCCTGTCTTATAACTTCAAAGGTAGAATCCATATTTGCATTAATTGCTTCAAAGAGAATTTTTTTTGCATTTAATTTAGATGCTTCAACAATCCTAGCAAACTCCCTTTGCGATTTTGCCTTTGCATCTTCTGCAAATTGCTCTTGTAATTCTTTAACAGTAATTTCCTTTGAATGCTTAATCTCTGCTTTTTTTTCAGCCAAGGTACTTTCTAAGAGGTGTATTTCCTGCTCTTTTCTATTCTCTATCTCTTGAATAAAAATATCTAGGCGTGCCATCTACCTTTCGCCGATTACAATATTCCCAATAACAATATAATTCCAAGAACAAAACCAATAATCCATAGAGTTTCAGGAATGACAAAGAAGAACAGAACCTGTCCAAATTTCTCTGGTTTTTCGGCAATTATCCCCATACCAGCAGCACCAATACCCTGTTGTGCATTTCCAGTACCAATAAGACCTCCTGCAATCGCGATAGCTGCAGCTATTGCCAACAAAGGTTTTGTGAGCGCACTAGTAGTTGATGTGGTAGTTGTTGTAGTTGCTGCAAAAGCTTGTGTAAAAGACAATGCAAAAACAGCCAATGCAAATCCAGCGATCATTGTAATAACAAACAATTTTGAATTAGGACGATGTATCATTTAGACGAAGTTTATAATTGTGTCATATAATAAGAGTTTTTCTTAAAAAATACTATTCATTTATTTTGAACAATAAAATAAATAGTTTAAACATTCTTTTTTAATATATGGGTATATTGTTTATATATTAATTGTTTGTTTATCATTCCCATTATCTTTATTATCAGAAACATAACAAAGTATATTGTTTTGAAAAAGGAACGTTTTCTTATATGATAGAATAAAACATATTCAAAAATATTGACGACAATATATAGAACAAGCTGCAGAGTTTATTATGATTTAAATCAGCTGCAAGAACAGAATTTTATAAGAGAGAAAAGAATTACTAAAAACAGCAGCAGCAATTAATTAAAATAAATGTTAATTCTATAATACATTTAAAAAGAAATGAAAGATTAAAGAAAATTTCATCTTTTGATTCATTAGAAAATAGACAATAGTATCGCCCTACAAAAATTATTTGTTTAACATAATAATAATATTTTATACAATAACAAAATTATAGATCAATATTTTTAATATATTCTTGCAGCGCGGTTATCTTAATGAAAAGCCCGAGATAGAATATGCCTATTTCTTTATGAATTCCAAAAACAGAATACATTCAATCACATTGAAAGCGGCTGTGATGGCGTTTTACGGTAACTCTTTTAAGAACTGTTGCAAAAGCATCATTTTTTTATGTTTGGTTAAGAGAAGGAGTTCGCCTTTTATATAAAAATGTAAATAATAAAAAAGGTATAATTTCAAGGGAAAATATCCGGTCATATTATTCCTCAATTCCAAATACATCTAGAACGATCTTATCGAAAATAAGAAAATTGTCTTACCACACCATTCTCTGTTGAGATTTGGTAAGATATTGCTATTATGTTGTCTGATGAAGGTACACGCGATGTTAACGAGTGCTTATGCTTAAGACTTGAAAAATTTTAGTTAGTTTTTGCTCTTATGATAATATTTATAATATTTTTTCCTATCTCAAATAAATTCAGAATTCCAGGTAAAAATCGTAAAATATAAAATAATGAATATATTGTCTTAATAATTTCTTTTAGTTTTTCTTTCGAAATCTTTTGTTAAATCAGATATGTTTGATGTATCTTGTCCATGCATTTGCTGAACCAATTTTTCAAATGATTCCTGATTGTTTTGGTTATCTATTTTATGTTCTGCTCTCATTTTAATCGATTTAAAGAGGTCGTTATGTAATTGTTCTATTTCATTTGAAGGTATCTGAGGTACTCGATTAACAAATCCGAATTTATCTTCAGGATACAGGTTTAACCTTTTAATGTTGCGATTAATAAAATCCATTACTATTCATTAATCTACATCTAATAAAAATATTCTTTTTTAAATCAATCCATAAATATGCTAGGGATAAAAAATAAAATTATTTATGTAATTTAATTGTTTTGCATTTGGATTAGATCCTTAAATTAAATGCTAGCCAATTACCTATTGGAAATATAATACAAAAATAATTATAAAATAGAATTTGTAGATATTCCAATCGAGAATCCATCTATAGAAGACAGCCTTCCTCTCCAAACTATCGCTTGGGTTAAAATATTCGAATGGACGTTTCGAAAGGTTACATTTTCCAAATGAATATATTTTAAGTTTTGTTGATTATCTTTTTTTTTCAATTCAGTTATTAAATCAACATATTCTGCATGGTAATCGCTCCATTTATCTATCTCTTCCTGATTCTTTGCAGTTAATTGGCTGTTATCAAAATCATACATTTCTATCATTTTATCATAGTAAACTCTAGATTTAATTAAATTTCCAGTCAATATTGAACCATTTAAACACAATGTAATTCCTGCACCGATTCCTGTTTCCTCAACTTTTCTTATCAAGAATTCAAGAATCTCGTCATTATCGTTCATAGTTTTCAATTAAGTTGAAAATATTTAAATTGAATCAAACCCTTTATCATTATCCAGTTCTGTTTTTATTTGCAGCATAGAAAATCAATTTCAAGAATTATAATTATACTATTTTACACAATAATAATAAAAATCATCTAAAAGAAAGACAAAATGATAATGATACCATGTCAATTGGGATAATTAAAAGGTGATCCAAATCCACCACTTCAACCAAATCCCAGAGATTCAGTACTCTAGCCTGGTCCAAATAATCCAGAGCAGATACCTATCGAAAAATCAACAGCAAAAACAATATTTTGTATAATAGCCAATTATTCTTTTATTATAATTGAAAGTTTGAGTTGAAAATATGTATTATCGATTTGCAAAACAGTAGGTAATTTATCTATTTAATTATAATTATGATTTTTTCACATACAGTAACATGTAAATTAATAATTAGTTGAGATATGATTATAATTCATAATAGTAATCTACGCCTCATTTCTAAAACGATCAACAATCTATTATGTATTTGATAGCTTGTGGATTATCCTTTTGTTTTATGATGACGATGATGATTTTTTGGCAGAATTACAGGACAGCTAGCCAACTAATAAGAATTATAAGGAACATTAGAATTAGTATTTGTTGGATAGTAACCGTTTCAAGCAAAATATGAGATGCAATTAGAGTATCTTTATCTACTACGAATTATAAACCAGGATCAATTGGTTTATTTTCTTCAATAACATAATAAAGAATTGATACAATAAATTGAGAGCAGAGTATTATTATAGAATAATTGTATAATATCAATTGCACATAAATTGTTAATCATTTCATATAATTAAAACCGACATTATACGATTGTGGAAGAGAATAAAAGAATAATCATGGGAGGAAAAATCATTCATAAAGAAACAAAATTGATGACAATAAAAATAATTGTACATGTGATAAATAATGAGACAATTATCACATATTGAGATAAACTTAACACTTGTGGATTTAATAAAAATATTAGAGAACCTTTATAATAGCATTGAAAAAACAAACGACAATAAAATAAAAAATATTTATCGAATTCTAGACAAATCAAAAGATGCAATATCTTTATCGGAATCTTCACAATCCAAAACATCAACAAAAATAAAACTTAGACATGATCAATGGATTAAAATTATTGAATGTTGTCAACTAGATGAACAAATAATTGATTACCTAGAAAGAAAAATTAATCTTCGGAAAAAATATCAACAAAATATAATCCATCAATCCTAGGTAACTCAAATAACAATTTAATATAAAGATAATAATAATAATATATTTATTAGCGCAAATAAAAAGATTTAAAGATAAAAAATTAAATATTTATTTCTGTCAATAAAAAATAATAAAAAAATATCCTTTTTAATATATTTTAATTGCTATCCTTCTTGATTTTTTTTACTAAATATATTTTCTAATTCATGACATAGTTCTTTAGATGATTCTAATTTAGAGATATCCGCTTGCCATTGTTTTGTCATTGTTTGCATTATTATATCAGTGGTTTTATCCAAAGTACTTCCCCATTCTGTCTCGATTTTTTTCTTTATTTTCTCAACCTGGACTTGCATTAATGCAGTATAGAATGCCTTTTCTAACATATATTTGGTTGTAGTAATAGTATCAGTATAATTATTTCCATGATCTTGTGATTTGCAACAACAAGAATTTGTATTACAATTATCACCATTACAATTACAACTTGAAGTTTTTTCATCTGAACAATCATAATCACATTGATTTTCTTTCATATCATTAACCTTGTAGCTAACTATAATAAAGTAAGTATATAAATTAGTAAGTGAAGAATCAGTTATTAGGTATTGAAATGGTAAGTTGGAAGACCCAAAAGTTCAGTTTATGTTAGAAGAAACAGCTTGTAAATCATGCCCCGTTAATAACACTTTTAACATAATTGGAAAAAAATTTGCGATATTAATACTAAGAAATATGATAATTTTGAAACAGAAACGATTTAATGAATTTCTTGATTCTATAGAAAAAATTAACCCGAAAACTCTTTCAGTAAGACTAAAAGAAATGGAAAAAGACAAGATAATAAAGCGAGAAGTTTATAATGAGAAACCGGTGAGAATTGAATACTCTTTAACTAAAAAAGGTGAGGCTTTGAAGCCCATTCTAGAACAAATGGCCATATTTTCAATGAAATATTGCTGTGAACAAATATTTGAGAACCCTAAATCAGTAAGATTAGATCAGCTTGACTCAGATCCATTTAAAAAATACAGAATACAAATATAAATAATACAAATCAATATACAAAATATTACCATACTTTAACTTTAAGCACATATAACCAAGTGATGAATTAATTTATATTATGTAAACAATACAACTTCAATCCATTCCATCCTCCAGGTAAATTATTTGATTTAATAGAGTCTATCCCAAAATTATCTTTCTATAAATAATAATACTAATGATGGCTGTACAAGGGCCAGATATTTCTCTTTTACTTTCTTTTCATATCTTGTGAACAGCTTTCTGAATCTGCTATGTAATCATGAATTTGTTTTTTCCATATAACCATCCATCGTTTATCCTTCGCAGAAGGATATTCTTTTTACATAAAATCTCTTTCTTCTGTTATCCATCTCTTTTTCTTTTATATAGCATATGAAGAATATACCCCGTTGGATAATTTGCGGTTCTATGGATTTAGAAGTGTATGCAATGTCAAGGCAAAGATGTTGACACTGTCTTTTTATTCTTCTTTTTGTTGTTGTTGTAGTAGTAGTAGTAGATATTAATACAGTTGGTCGTTTGATAATTATATTATTGATGACATTTGTTACCACTTTTATATACGTTTATTTACTAATGTTATAACAGCAAAAAATAGGACACTATTTTTATCCAGTAATATGTCTACTTTTGTTTAGCCCATTTTGCTTCTATCTATAGGATTATTTCCTGCAGTCATTGCCCCTAATGGTGACTTTATCGATATAATATCAACTAGTGATTTCCATCCCATTTGATACCTTTTCTGTGGCCATATTCTTTTAACAGTGTATTTCACATATTTTTTAAAATTGTCCAGCTGAACCCACTTCTTAAGGAATCGCCTGCTGTATGTAGAATCATATTCTTTAGGCAGAAGCATCTTCCACTATTAGCATCCTGTTCTAATAATATACATAAACAATATCATCTATTACTTTTCTAAATTGAACTATAGAACGGCGGCATACAGAGTGTTTTGTTTTCCTTTAGGAAAAATGTCTCTTATCTATCCCAAAATTTATCAGTAATTTTTGTGATCTCATTTTTATTCATATTCATACGACGGTTGCAACAAGGCACATTTCCCTTAAGATTAACAATAAGACATATTCTTATCGAATTTTGAGATAGACTCAATATTTTTTTCTCTTATGACGTTATTTAACAATTACTATTATTCCTCGTTGAATAGAATTTATAAAAAAAGATATCACTTAAAAAAATTAATAATTAGGATATATTTTTAATAGAGATATAGTACATAGGTTAAGAAAAATATAGACACATTTAATTCAGCAAATCATTTGTCAACGAGAGACCATTGAAAAACTTAGTCTGCATATCAATTTAGACACACAGGATTTATAAAAAATATTCTAACAAATATATGAAAGAAACATAGCACATAATTTAAACAACCACAATAATATGTATAAAGATAATCTTGAAAGAAATATTGATGAGGGATGGTATTTCTTTATCGATGTTGTAGGTGCATCAAATCCCAATCTATCCATGTTTTATCAATTAGAAAAAATTAAAAAGTTAAAAGATATAATTTTAAGTTTTTTAAATATCCATAACAATCCAGAAATTTACAAATCATTTACAGGAGATGGAATGCTAATTGTATTTTTAAATTATAAATATTCAATTGAATTATCTATCGAAGTACATAAAAAACTAAAGGATTATAACAGCCAATTCAAGGATGGAGAAAAAATTCTTGTAAGAATAGGAATTGGCTTTGGATCATTTCTATCCTTTGATGATGGAGTTCACAAAGAATATGCTCCATGGGGACATGAATTAGTAATTTCAAAAAGGATAATGGATTTGGCCAGGCCTAATCAAATATTATTAACAGATTTTGCATTTCAAAAGATTAAAAATGATTTTTTATTCGATAAAAATGATTATTGCTGGCATTTATTTGATAAAGGAAAAATAATCTTAAAACATCATAACCAATTAGAAAATATATATTCACTTTATAAAGAAAATGAATATGGAAATAATTTAGATATAGAAACTACCTTGGATATAAAACCTCTTTTACAATCTTATAAAATCGATAAAAACTTTATTGATCCTCTACAAAATTTTTGTGAAGAAAGATTTGAAACCATAATAAAAAAATTCAAGGAAATGACCAATCCATCAAAAGGTTTAGAGATGGGATTTATATCTATGGGATTAATTTACAAAGTTTTATTTGAAAATGGATCAGATTACATTTCTGCGACTTATTTATCACCAAGCGAATACTGGGAAATACAGAATAGCGAACCTTTGAATCTGCTAGGTCATCAAGAAAAATCTATAAAAAGAAAAAATATATCACATTCTACAAAAAAAAATTATAGATTTATCATAATAGAGAAAGAAAAGCTGGAAAAAGATATTCAATCCAATCAAAACAGTTCTCTTCTTTTTATTAAATGGCATTCGGAAAATAATGTTAATTTATTTCACATAGAGCCAACTGGAATTAATAACATCTTGAATAAATATCCTAAAATAGTTCACAATGTTGGAATAGGACTATGGTATAACAAATATGTATTGCAGTTTGGTCCCATAATGGAATATATAAATATCAAAGATCAGTCTCATCCTTTAAAAAGAAGAAGATTTTGGTTACATTCTGTAGATAACGATACATATACACAAAGTGCGCAATTTTTTGAAGAATTGATTAATTCTGCCGAGAATGGAAGAAACATGACAAAAATTGATCATCAGTTCTATAATAAAATTGTAAATTAAGAGACATATTCGATGATAAAATAAAGATCTATTTGTACAGTAAAAGTGCTTTAAAACAATAACAATCCATACCGGTCCTAAAAATATAAATAATTAATTCGTCATTGGAAATAGTTGACATGTATTTTGTTCTGTAACAAAATAATGATTTTTATTTTAGGGATACAATAATATACAAGGTTTTCATAGCCCAAGTGTTATAAGATTGCCCTATAATGGTGATAATCATATTTCTATAATATATCTTTCCGCTTTAATTATATCATTAACAATTACCTCGATAATAATTGCCATACAAATTAAAAAAAATTTAAGAGGAACAAAAATTAACATTAAAAAATCCACCATATTTTTAATTTACTATATATTAATTGTTTCTTATCTCATATATAATTCATTTTCTATAGGTGTGCCTTTAACTTACCTCATACCTTATGGTATGATAGTTATTTTATCGGGATACTATTCTTATTGGTATTCAAAAAAAAATCTTTCATTTTGGAAAGATAGCGATAACAATCTGTATGTAAAAGGAGGACTGCTAATATATTTGATATATATTACAGTATTAGTTGTAAGAATTGCAATCAATCTAGTTTTCATAGGATATCAAGAAGTTAATTTTACCGAATCTGGAAACATAGTTATAATAAACCATCCATTAGTACATATGGGTTTTAAGACTAGAATAATATCACTAATTTTTACAGATTTACTTATCACTATAGGCATAGGTATGTTGATTGGAAGGTATGCAAGAGTAATAGAACATCGTCATGTCAAAAATAAGGGTAGGATAGCTTGATATTGTTTTAAAATACAAATGCAGTGTATAAAGGGATATTTACAATTAACAAAAGACTTAATTAAGATGATGTAAGAGTACAAAGGTTTTCTAGCCATTGAATAATTAGTTAAAAATCACGTTAATATCGCCATTTTAATGTCCTTTCAATATTCTTTCAATAATGGAATATGATTCCGTACAAGTTATCTTTGAATCCCAACTTTTCAAAAACATTATCTTTTACTATCTAAAATAGCCTTTCGTTCGAACATTATTTTTGTTTGCAATGTTATAATAGCTAATTTCATATTTTGAGTTATCATTAAGAATATTGGCATACTGTAAAAAATTTCTAAATTTTAAAAATATCACTATAAACAAAAAAATGGAGTTCTTTAGGCATTATAATTACAATATATATAAATTATCAAGGTCGGCTCTGTTAACAGTTGTGTAAAGAATACTGGATGTTCTTATGTTAACTAATACTGCTTGTTTTCATCAGCAAAATTATTGTTGTATTTTTTAATATATTCTCAAGTTTTTAAAAACTAGCAAATCTAAACAAGCACATTCTATTTACATGAAAGAATATCCAAGTATTTACATAACTGTTAACTTAACAATTTTATCAACCGTTTTGAATTTATCGACTATATTTTTTTCACTCATTTTCAATAATTTATGTTAATCTGAATTGAAATTAGATAAAATTAGTAAACAATTTTCCTATCCTAGTTACAAATCATGTTTAAAATAAAAATTTTCTTCCGTAAATTAATAGATTATATAGGTCAGTTAAATATGGTATAATAATATTTTTTACATCAATAGAAATAAAAATAAGAATTTAGGATCATTCAACAAAGCATAATTGGTCCAAAGGATCCTTTTATGTGTTACAAATGAGGAAATAATTCACATATTAAAAGTAAATCAGATACAAATAGACAACTTTAATCGATAGAAAAGACTTATCACTTTAATCAAATATTATGACCTGCAAATATAATCCTAAGAAATAGTAAAATATGTTATCGATAATAGGTCTGTCATACAAACATGTACCTTTATGTTCTACACAAGAGAATAAAGGAAAGGAAAGAGAGAGAAACATCATGTCAAAAATATCATTTAGCAGATAGAAAATTGATGATAGAAAGACCTAATTCACATTCTAGCAGGTTCTATTTTTTTAATAAGTTGCTCAATATAATCATCAAGGTTTTAGCTAACACATTCCAACTCCAATTAGTGTACGATACCTTCACAGGATTGTGATTAAGAAATTGGTTCAGGCATTTTTAATAGTCATTTTATTATAATGTATAATTTACTCTTGATAGTGCCAACAAAAGAAATTAAATCTTTCCAGGGGGTAAAATAATGTTTACTAAAAAATAGAGGTAAAAGTAAATGTTTACTTATCCTCCATAATGACCATCTTTAAAATGACTAGTTTGGATACAATCTCTTGTTCCCTCATAACAGTGGTGGTGTCCCTTTACTGTATAAAATCCAGGAGTACCTAAGCAAGAACCGGGGTGACATGGTTTATCAATAAATGTTGGACTATTTTTCTCAGTTGGAGATGTACTTGGTTCAGAACTAGGAGTGCCACCAAACATACTACTCAATGGGTTACTTGGAGCGGTACTTGGAGCTGTGCTTGGAGCACCACCAAACAAATCACCGAACGGATTACTTGACGTGCTTGGAGCGGTACTTGGAGCGGTACTTGG
>JAICXY010000057.1 GCA_025934495.1 Candidatus Nitrosocosmicus sp. | reverse complement strand
CAATGCTATGCTTATAGGGGTAGTACCAACAGGTACCGTACTCACCACATTATTTGTACTACCATTTATAATCGAAACTGTATTGTTATCTTGATTAGCTACGTACACCATATTTGTTTTAGGATTCTTCGGCGTGTCTGATGTAAATTTGCCTATATATTTTGTACCTACCACATTATTTGTACTACTATCTATAACCGAAACTGTATTGTTATCTTGATTAGTTACATACAATTTCTTTTCCTTGGAATTGTATGTTATATGATATGGGGATAAATCTAAAAATATGTCTTCTATTTTGGAATTGTTTTTTGAATTTATATTTACAATTGAGACTGTTCTGTATTTAGAATTAGCTACGTATACCATATTTGTTTTAGGGTCTGTTACGATGTTGGTAGGATACGTATCTAAATGGATTGTCTTTTCTACTTTGTTTGAAATAGGATCTATAGTTTGAATGTCCTGAGAGTTAATTAGTGATACTAAAACCATATTTGTTTTAGGGTTTATGGACAATCCAAAAGGATTTTTGCCTACATGTACCGTACTTACCACCTTATTTGTACTACCATTTATAACTGAAACTGTGTTGTCATATTGATTTGATACGTATACCATATTTGTTTTAGGGTTTATGGACAATCCAAAAGGGTATCCGCCTACAGGTACCGAACCCACCACCTTATTTGTACTACCATTTATAACCGAAACTGTATTGTCATCTCGATTAGATACATACACCATATTTGTGTTGAAGTTTGATATTACTGTTATAGGAGATGTACCTACAATTGTGGTACCCACCACCTTATTTGTACTACCATTTATAACCGAAACTGTGTTGTCATTATAATTAGCTACGTACACCATATTTGTTCTATTATTTGATGATGCACTCACAGGGTCGATCCCTACAGGGATATTGATAAAGTGGGTTATTTGTTTTGAGGATTTTCCACAATTTATAACTGAAACTGTGTTGTCATATGTATTTGGTATATAGATCGTACGTGTATCTGGATTATATGATATACTAAACAAGCCGGGTTCAATTGTTGATGAGGAGTAATTTTTACCTTTGAAAATTGAGATGGAAGATGGCGAGCAGATATTTGGCGGTTGAGTCGGTTTAGGCGGTTGACCGAATAATCCAGAGGCTATTATTAGAATTGAAGTGATAAGGACTGCTACTATTGGAATTATGATTTTTAAATTATGATGTAAACTTTTAATCTTTGCTTGAGCTTCTTCTAGTGCTTTCTCCTTCTCTTTCTCTTTCTTGTATCTCCATTTTTTATTAGATTCTTTAATGGGTTTTATCAATCTGTCATGCGTTAATTCGTACCAAATTCCACCTGCACGCATCTCTCTTCTTATCAAATATTTACTTTCTAAAATATCAATAATTTTATTAGGTAATCCTTCAGTTACTTTATCGTCCTGATAAACTATTCCTTTTGTTCCATTAGATGTGATCAGTTTTTTTTCGCAAAATTCTCTTATCATGTCTTCTGATGCACTGCCATATTTTGTAGCCTCGTGAATTGCATCATCATAAAAATCTTCTAAGGCTTTGTCAACATCTATTAAACTTTGTAAATCTTTATTTGTTGTACTTTGGTTCTTCTTATTTGCAAATCTTTCGTTCCACCATCTTTGACAAACTACCTGTAAATGAATTGGTTCAATAAAATTCCCTTTGACTTCTTCAGTCTTTCTACTGTTTTTTCCTATTGTTTCTATTCGTATTTTTAATAAATCTTCTATTATTTTATGTATTTCGTTATTGCATTCATCTACTTTTGATGAATCTATAGATTTTTCTAAAGGTTTTTTTATTGCCGAAATTGCTTCCTCTTCACTCAATTTTTCTAATCTATAACGATGTCTTAATTTTTCTGGTAAAATATCCTTAAAAGGATCAAGTTGGGCAATATAATCTTCTCTTATAATTAATACAATTCTTAGTAGATTATTTTCATCTAAGGATTCTGCAATTTGTTTGAAAAAGTCTGTTTGTTGTTCTTGCCAGTTTTCAGGATATAGATTAAATAATTCTTCAAATTGGTCAAATATCAATAATTGTGGAAAAAGTTTCTGTTTGGTTTTATATTTGGGCGGAAAATTTTCTTTTAAAAATTTTGATAATCTAATCTCATTAAATATTTCATAATTTTTATTAACATCCAGTTGAATTGAAGGTATTGTGGATAATAGACTTTGAATAGCATTATACGTATAAATATTGGTAATTTTTAATATCTTGTTTGTTTCATTAAAAGATCCTTCTATTATTTTATTAGTTGAGCCGATACCAATTCTTATTGGGGGGAAAACTTCAAATCCTTGTTTTTCTAATTCAGGGGTAATTTGTCCATTAAATATTGAGGTTTTTCCTGCTCCAGATTGTGCATATACTAAAACTATTTTATGAGAATAGATAAGAGTTATAATTTCATCTGTTTCGTTATCTCGTCCAAAAAAACGCTCTTGATCTTCTTTATTTAATCCAAAGGGACGAGGACCGATGAATGGTTCAATTCTCTTTTTTTCTTGATCCTGTAAAAAATCCACCATTCTTGATCATTCTCTCATAATATTACTGTGAAAAGAATTTTTTGAGAATACATTTGAAATCATTATCCCCACATTCTACTGCTTAATTTTTTTAAAAATATATCCACATTTCCCCAATGCGATCTGATTTTGAATAATTCATTAGTATATTTGTTTAAATAGTCTTGTATCATTTTCTCTTTATCTTGATTCAAAATAGATGTAAATTGAACTGCTATACTGCCTTCTTCATCATCTCTTTTTAATTTATCTACAATTGTTGTAATGATTTTAAACATAGCTAGAAAATTTGAATCTTCTAATCTATATCCAACAAATAAATATGTATTCTCTGATAATGCTCTCCTAATTATCGCTGGTAACACATGATCACTCTCTTTTGTTAAATATATTAAAAAATCAAAATAGTCTTGCTCTGTTAAAACTATAGATTTTGTATCAGCTACTGTACCATATAAGTGATATACCAGTGGTTTTGCTACTGTGGGACTATATGTTTTATTTAAAGTGGATGGGTTTTCTGAATTCTTTATAGCCTTGTGTAATGCGTCGTTCCAACCACAAAATTCAGAAATGGGTTCTTTTCCTCTTTTTTTAAGGGCTTGTTCCATAAATTCATCATAGTTTGTTGAGATGTATATTGGAAGATTTAACCTGGCAAGAATATCATATGGTGAATTATTGTATTCAGATAAATCAAAATAAGACATATTTTGTGATTGAATTTCTTTTTTAATATGATAAGCAGGTCTTTTTTCTTGTATTTTTAAAAATTGTGCAATCCTGGATAATTGTGAAGGTTCATCTAAAGGATAATCATATTCTTTTGCCCATTTTTGAGCAATATCTTTATCTGTAAAAAAATTTTTGGAACAAATTTCAGGTCCAACAAATGGGGTACATTTTTTATCTTTAATTTGATCTATTAAATACTCCCAATCATCTTCACTTAATTCCATTAATACATTTTAAATACATTTATATGTTAATAAACTTTGAAACGCTCTTTTGCATAACTAATATTTTTAGATAGGAATAGAATATTCATTATTTGTTATATTGGTCTCATAATTAATCTCTTACAAGACAAGGAAAGATATTCTTTTTCTATGATTTTTTCAATATTTGATAAGACCTTGAAAGGATGAATGAAAATACGATAGGCAAAAAGTACTTTGTTGCATGATTCCCAATTCAAATACATTTAGATAACATTTTCTAAGAATCATATAAATGGTCCTCCTACAACCAATCATTAGTCAGAGTAGTGAAATACAGATTAGTTTTGATGTTATTAAGATATTGAAAAGAGATGAACAAAGATAAAGTTGGATTAGGAGCCGTTTCACTATTCAAATCCTTTCTTCTTTTACTTGAATATGCCAAAGTGTAATTTCATCTGTAGGCTCTGTTAACAGCTGTGTAAACACAAGGATACAACCTCCTGTAAAATATTTGTGATTGCTCTTCTGCCTTGATTTTTATTATAAATATTCTTCCACTTGCTAACTGTTGCTTTTCCTATTTCTTGCTCGTCTTTAAATGAGACTTGTTGATTGCCGTTTGCCTTTGTAACCATAGTATATTACTTCAATTAAGTTGAGCTCTGATGACCTTACCGGTAGAAATACAAATTTTATCTGTGGGCAATATTTGGATATTTCTTCCTTCTTTGCCAACTTTGATTGGCGTGCTCAAAAATTATCCAGTACATGAAAGATGTTCTGGATGTTTTTATCATCATATCTTTTATCTACTCTTTAGAAAATCGTTATACTGTTTTGCCGTCTATTTCTATAACAATACACACGCATTTTGTAATTTGTGTGATCATATGCTCCAAACACATTTAGCAACCCTTATATCTTTTGAGCTTTCTGAACCTTTATCTGTATCGATGACCACGAGGTGCCACCATGAGTCTTTGCCGTTACTGGTCCTTTCTCATCCACATATAGTAACACAGAATCCGAAGGTGTGTTGTACCTTAGCTGTTCAATGCATTTTTTTTCAAGGTATTCTGAACTATTGCTTTTATTTGATAAAACAGTTTTAGACTTTCTCCATTTTGTTTCATACTCCAAAAGAATATTTCTTATTTCTGCATGGCTCATTTTATCAACAATCTCAGGTTATACATAAGAAAGCCTGCTAGTACACGTAATGACCAAGTAGAAAATCCCAAATCATAATCTTCTCTCAATTTTGATGAGGCTATTTGTACTATCTTTTTTTCCATGTTGTTATCAAACTTATACTGATTGTGATTGTGGTCTTTTGATATAATGCCATCGATTCTTTTTTCATTAAATCGATGAATTATTTTCTTATATTGTAATTATGATGGTGGGTAATTTTTCTTATCTGTGGTACTGTATATCTCCCATATATGAAAGATTATCTTGGCATTGTATTCAGAGTCTTCATCTTCAAGCATCAGGTGTAAGAGGTTCTTTTCATCATCGGTAATCATTCTGATGTGGAAGGTATCCCTCATAGTCATAAATTATAACAGTAAGCTAAAGGTGTTATGATATCAAAACACAACTATTTTACAAGAAGATGTAATAGGTAGTTTACATTGCTGTCAACAGAGCCCATAAAAAGGGATCAATACTTTTTATAATGTAATATTTTTATATGAATATAATAATAACATAATAAGCATACTAACAAATAATCGCCCATTTAACAAAAGCATTAGATTGAAGAGATCATCTAGAAAACATTCAAGATAATCATTTTAAAGATAAGGTATTTTTTCCAGAGTTAACAAATATAATTATATTTATTTTTTATAACATCCGGATTCATAATATTTGATTTGTTTATTTCACCACTTATTTTATCCACTCATATCTTGAATTTCCTTTTAAAGTCCAAAAATCATAAGGCGCAATTCTATCTCCGTATTTATCTAATTTTATATCTCCACTTAAACCATGGTATAAATTAATTATTTTATTAAAGTTATTTTTCAGATTTGCAAATGTTGTGTTTTGAGAGGATTTGGCGGTTAATGCAGCTAACCAAACTGCATCATATGAATTGACATCGCTTGCATCCATATTAGGATGCGCAGTAACCTTTTCTAATGATTTTAATTTTTCATTGGAAGTATCATAACTTAATGCAGGAGCAGTGAAATTTGTTTTTGCAACAAATTCTGCAGCTTTTGCATGTCTTAAAAGTCGTTGATTTTTTGCGGTTGCCTCACTACCATACCATTTTACTTTATCTAAATCCTTGTGCGATGGAGCTTGAATGAATAATGGATCCAATTCACCATAAGGTATCAAAAAAATCCCTATCTTTGAAAAAGGCATTGGTCCACAAATGTATTCTTTTGCTTTATCTATGTCATTACTTATATTTTTGAGATTTTGATCCCAAATCATGAAATTAATTCTGTGAAGGCTTCCAGCAAATTGACCAATATTTGGAGAATATTTTACACCATTAAAAAATTTACCGCCTAGTTTCTCAAAGCTATTTTTAGTTGTATTATATAGGTTGTTTCCATATTGATTATCCAACCAAATTGGGATAACAATTTTCATTCCATCATGATACATTTTTTCTGCTATTTTTGGACCTTGATAAATATCATTTTGGAGTAACCTGTACACATTATCTATTTTTGCCAATTTTGGCGAGGTAGATGATTGATTAATAATCAAAACTTTCTGATTTTTAGCATATGGCATAATTTTATCTAATTCATCACTAGTTTGTGGACCTATGATAATTTTATATCCATTGTTTACTAATTCTTTAAACTTTTCTAAAGCAGTATTTGGATTTATTTGTGTATCAAGGACTTGCAAGGCAATCTTTTTTAAAACATTTGATTTTGAAAAATTCTCATTGATATCTGCAACGGCTTGATTGAAAATGTCTCTTTGAATTATTCCACTTTCATAAGATGCACCACTCAATCCTAACAATGCGCCTATCTTTATTACTTTATTATCACTAATCGAAAGAACATTATTGGAATTGATATCATTATTTCTAAAACTTAATGAAATAATGATTGTCATTATTGAAACTATCATTATCAAATAAATTAGAGGATTTTTTATTCTCCTTTTAACCAAACTTTTCAATTTTAAATTATATTTGTTATTAAATGAATTTAGAAATATAATATTTCCAAGTAATCCGGCTGAAATAATTATATAATGATCTACTATTAACAAATTTGAATACCATATTGCTCCTATTACATTAGTTAGGAAAATAATTAAAAACCAGCTATCCGCCATAACAAGGATTATCAACGACAACGATTCACATATACGTGGAATTGCGAGCTTTGGTTCATTTCTAAAACCAACAAGCATTGAAATTGCAGGAATAATCAATATGACATTTAAGATAGGATATGAAATAATGGTGGCAAATAGAAACATGCCACGTTGAGAAGAGGATACAGATAAATTATTTGCAATAAATATTGTATATATAATTAATGATAATCCACAAAATAAACTAGCGAAAAATATTCTTTTGTTTTTATATTTTTTATAAAATTCTTTAAATACTGCATAAATAGAATATATGAAAAACGGGTAAGCAGATAACCAACATAAATCTGCTCCAGTAGGAACATCCGGAATTAAATCATAGGATTCATATATCCACCACTGAATATTAGCACATAACCATAAGATTAAACCTATAGTTAATGTTATGTGAGTTATTAGATGTTGATCGATTTTTTTTGCTTGAATAATTTTATAGTTACAAACATCACAGATAGTATTACTGCAATTGAGGAACTTATTAATAAAATCCAGTTGGTATAAATAATTTTATTTTCTATAGGTTGTACAAAATATATGATAGAATTTGCTATAATAATTGAGCTAACTAGTACAATAAAGAATATAGTAATTTTTTTAAGTATACTGAAAAATTTTTTCTGAATAGAAATACCAATGTTATAAAACACATTGTTAAATTTTTTCATGTTTATTTCATTTGATGTTATAAAAAGTGAGTCAAATATCCAAATTTTTTATTATTACTCATGATTTTTCTTTTCAAATTATTGTACATATATGAATAATTATTATTATAATTTAAATAATCGTTATTTATTTTTAGATAGATTTTCCTTGAATTGTCTTTTGTTGTTTGTATTATCATAGATTTTTTTGTTATAGGAACACCTAACATAGCTTTTGTAATGCAATTCAAATATTTATATATAACGCTTTGTTTTAAACTGCATATCCATAATACATCATAATTAAAATTTTGTCAGTCGAGTTTTATAGTAATAAATCATTGTAATATAATTTAACAACTTTGTATAAAAATTCATTAGTATTAGACAAACTATTCATTTTAAAGATATCTTTTTAAAATCATTAATTATTTCAGATTTCTTATTCTATAAATGGATTTAATAATTTAATATTATTTTGTAGTAAATTTTTTTTGCATACAATGATCATCTTTTGAAAAATATTTTTAGATTTGTAATTATAAACAAAGTTTGAATAACGAATTTTTAACATATAAAAACAAACCTCTTTTATGTATCCATGTTCTATGGAGACTAAAACCATTTTACTCACACCGTGGAAATAGATATACTTTAGAATTTGAAAAATTTTTGCATTTTTCAAATATTTCATCAACAGAAGTAATTGAAAACTGACCATTATATATAGAGGTCATCATTTTTCGAGGAAAAGCCTAATTATCTCTTCTCTAGAGGAATACGATCCTTTGCTGCATGAAGACCACAGAGGATACCTTTTCTAATTTTGTCCCAATCAATAGAATGTCATTCATTATTCAAAAAGTCTGATGGCCTTAAAATAATTTGGAACTGTAGATTCAGATACTTCACCATTTTTACACATGTTTTCTGATATTTAGAAAATTTTATTAATTCTGAATATAACCAGATTGGTTTTTTCTTTGCTTTCTCATATAATGCAATTGCTTTTTCCTCAAACGTATCATCAAGTTTTAAAAAATTTAAAAATATTTCAAGTCTCATAGGATATTGTCTCTTTGATTCGGGAGCTTTTAAAGCAAAAAGAAAATTCACTATAGGATCAAGTGTTTCATCAAGGTCTATATCAACCTCGTGTACTTTTACAGTTCGCTCTACATTTTCATTATGATTTCTGCGTATTTAAGATTATATTCAACTTTGATATGGGCCGGGTCGTTTGCAGGACATTTTTGTCCGAATTCTTAAAATTAGTAAAATATAAAGTATCATGGTTTTTGTATTATTTGCTTTGAAAATATTTTATTAATACAATAATATTTAAAAAATGTCAAACATGACTACGACGTATAAAAAAAATTATAAATGGTATTAAAGACGACAATAGCATCAATAGCAGCAGATTTAGCAAGACGGCAGTAGAAAAATAGATAATGATTTTGTTCATGTGTGGTTGTAGTTACCTTAAATCCTTCGCTCTTATTGGGAATCTTATTACAAAGTAGCCAAGCCATATTAAAAATGCACCTATAATAATATAGATGGTTCCAGATATTAACGCATGGTATATTGCAAGTTCAGCAATACCATAAAAAAGCAATATTATGCCCACTATTGCTACTGCGATCCTAACAATATTTGACAACTGTAACCTATTAGACATTTTACGATTATGATGACCACTCGTCACTCACTTATAGCTTATTCTTCTTGTTGATGTTCTGGATGCTTCCAAACTTCACAGAACATATAAAAGTCTATAGAGGATATCGCAGAAGTCTATGTAATTAGAAAGGTAGAGTTGTTTTGTTTTGTAATTATATATCAATCTGAATCATATTTTCTAAAAGAATATAACAAAAATCATTCTTAAAATTATACTTAATTTAATTTCGGTTATCCCATCTCCTTCATGCAGTTTAATTTCTTCTGTGCTTTTTAATATGTAAAAATGCAAATAAAGACAATTTCAATTTTTGCATATTCAAAGCACAATTAAGGTATATTAAAAGATGGAGGAATAGATAATGGTTTTATAACATATTGTTGGCAACAAACCACATCAATTTACCTCCATGATAAACCTGGCTTTTTTCTGATTGCTTTTGTTGATGCTTGCGTTCGGTCGTCGTTCCTTTATCGGATGGCCATTGTTGTTTTAGATGTACATACTTTGCACTTTTTCTTATTAAATATAATGTATACATATTGCTAAAAATTTAAAATTAGATACATATTTATCCAATAGCCAAAAATGTTTTGTTATTTGTTATCTTATAATGACGTTTAAATCCGCATCATGAGCTTCAATTGCAGCTCGAAGACCTGCAGAGCCACCACCTATGATAAGAACATCACATGAATAAATAGGATTAGGGTGTATATTTGCAATAGCAGTCAATGTTACATCGTATACTAATAAAATTATTGAACTTTCCTTTGGCAAATTAATGTTTCAATCAAAGATCCTATTAAAATAGAGTTTTAGAGTATACATTTCTGAACAATATAACTCTCTTTGATCATTTTACGATAATCCAAGATTAAAGCAACAATATTTTATATAAACTAAAAACACTTTATCTTTAGGTTATATTTTTTCTATACACAGTGAAGGCATAATAAGATTTATGGAAAATAAATACAGATAGCCTTTTTATCTTTAGAAATGGAAAGCGAAAGATTTTGCGATAGAGAAATTTATATCCCTTATTTAAGTAATAAATATGGCAAATATTATGTTTCAACAGACGGTGGAACTGTATCCTCTTTAAGCTTGAAGATTATTGAAAGTAGATCATCACATACATTCCTCTTTAGAATAAAGTTCGATAGAAAGGGCAATGCAGTATGTAAAAGATAGAACTGAAAGCTTTGACTAATTCCCCTACAAAAGAAAGAAATGCAAACTAAATCAAATAAAGAATTGGCTGAATTTGTTTGTAGACTACCATAATAATGAAATAAATCTTAAGTGAACAGAACTATTAAAATATATAAAAATTTAATTTATCCTACTAAAGTATTTGTCTATATAAATGAAAAAATGTTCTTTAACTTTATAGAGCCTTTTAATGTATAACCTTATAATGGATATACAAACACCATCACCATCACAGCCATCATCTAATAGAAAATACAATAGCTGGCCTGAAATGGATGAATGGGGTCCTGAAAAAGTTCTACAAGTTTACGATCCAGATACAGGCATGAAAGGTGTTTTGGTTATTGATAATACATCTACAGGTCCTGGAAAAGGGGGCATCAGGTTTGCTGAAAGCGTCACCCCGTTGGAAGTATTTAAACTTGCAAGGACAATGACATGGAAGTGTGCAGCTGCCGGACTTCCATTTGGAGGAGCAAAAGGTGGCATAATTGCAAATCCAAACAAAGTTGACAGAGTAGAATGGATAAAATCTTTTGCCAAAATGATAAAACCATATTGTCCTTTGCAATATATTGCCGCTACCGATGTAGGAACAACTGAGTTAGATATGGCTGTATTTGCTCATGAAATTGGAGATATGCATTCATGCACAGGTAAGCCTCAAGAATTAGGCGGAATACCTCACGAGCTTGGCACTACAGGATATGGAGTGAGTGTTGCATTAGATGCTACCTTGAATTTTTTAAAGGATATTGGAAATAAAAACAATAACAATAACAACAATGAATCAATCAAATCAAATTCAAATCTTTTTGAGTTATTAAATATAAATAAAAAAGACCTTAAAGTAGTTATACAAGGATTTGGCAACGTTGGTTCCTTTACTGCTAAATTCTTAAATGATCTTAATATAAAAGTTGTAGGAGTAAACGATGTTTCAGGGTTTGTGTATGAACCAAAAGGCTTGGATATACTTCAATTAATGGAAGATATGAGAGAAAAAGAAAAACTGTCTGATCTTTCTGCAAGTAAATATCATTATAATATTTTAGATAAAGATATCGTATTTGAGATAGAGGCAGATATATTTATACCTGCAGCAATGACAGGAGTAATAAATGATTCGACTGCTCCAAAGTTAATTGATAATGGAATAAAAATTATAGTCGAAGCAGCAAATATTCCGACGACCTCATCAGCAGATACTTATCTAATAGATAAAGGCATTTTGATAATACCAGACTTTCTTGCCAACTCTGGAGGAGTAATAGGCTCCTTTGTAGAATCACAAGGAAGGACAGAAAAGGAAGCGTTTGATCTCATCCAGTATAAAATTACAAAGAATATTCAGCAGTGTCTTTTAAAATCATTTATGTACAAGAATAAAGATGATAAACCAGAAAATGAAAATTCAATACTAAATGTAAGAAAGATTGCTATTGAAACATCAAAACAAATAGTTTATCGAGCAATGTTGTTGAGAAAAGGTGCCATAAATGTTGCAAGGGAAGCTTATGCAAGAAAAGAAAAATTAGTATTTTAATTTTTATACAATTGATTTCTTTATTGAATTATAAACTTATTTAACACAGAAACTTTCTCATATTGCAATAAATAGAGTCAAAGATATTGTTAGAAACTATCATAATCTGGATATCAAAACATTATTTCCCAAAATAAAGAAATAATGTCTTTATAATGATTGAAAAATTCATTGATAATTTCATGATAAAAGAGAAAAAAGATATATATTTTCTTGAAACCAAAGATAAGAGCGAATTTACAGAAGGTATTAGAAAATTTTTGATAGATCACGAAATATGAATGAGAATATCCATGATGTTTAGACGGGAACTAGATAAATTGAATATATTTAGTAACCAATGGTTTGTAATTCTTTTTTAAACAAATCGATTTATTTTATACGCACCTTCTAAAATATTAAAATCCATTGAATGATTCCTTTACCTTGTATATCGGTATTTTATTTAATTTTGCTACCATAGAGATCATATATTTTTCCGGTAGATTCAATAGAATAGTTCCATATGTCTGGATTACTATTTAATTTTGCAAATAACGTCTTATGTTTTGGATCTATTTTGTTAAATAGTTTTTGACCTATTACTATATTATCAGGCTTGGCAAGTGTTGTCATTTTTACCACTATACTAATAGTATATCCGATAAGGTCAAGATGAGGCTTTTTTAACACTTTTTCATCATATTCTTCAATATCCCACCCATATTGAACCACTGCGATTTCACCAAAATCTATCCCTACTCTAACATTTAGATCTGGATAATCATATTGGTTTAAAATAGGATTGATGCCTTCCTGTATTACTTTGATCATTGTATAAGCACAACTTATTGCGTTATCATATTGAAATGAATTAAACCTATTGTTAAATTTATTATTATTATTATCATCTAAATCGTCATCATTATTATTACTGTTATAAGAATTGTCTTCGATTACAAAAAAGGCCAAAACCGCATCTCCAATATATTTTAGTACATATCCTCCATACATTGATACTATAATAGACATCTGTTGAGCAAAAGATCTAACTATAGTTGTTAGTCTATCTATTGGCAATGACAAAGACATTCTAGTAGAGCCCACCAAATCAATATGCAATATAACTAGGTTTATCTTTGATTCGACATATTTTTCTAAAATATTTTGAGTTTCTTTGATTGAAATATTAAAATCAGGTTTAACTTTTAATGCATTCCACATTCTAATTTGAGAATCTTTTATCAAAGAATTGATGTCGATAACTGCATCAAGATAAAATTTGTTTAAGAAATAGATAGGTTGATTAGTTTTAGGATCTGCTAATTCTTTTTTATCTTGTTCCTTTTTAATTGTCTCTAATATGCTATCTTTGCTAATATCTAATTCAAGAGAAATAACTTCAGGATCAATTCCAGAATTATACAAATTGAGAATAGTATTTTTTTGTTTTATTGTATTAGTTAAATTTATTCATCCTCTTTGTATAAGGTATATAGTATAATATTATACTCATGATTTAAAAATGATATGTTTTGCTCCATTTTATTAAATAATATTGAGAGTTTCTTTGCTATAATATCTCGAAAAGTCTATAAGCACGGATCTTACATAAATGAAACTGTTAAACTGGCCTGATGGATTATTTATTTTGATTTTTTCTATAAAGAGATCTAACATATACCTCAAAATAAGTATGTGCAGGTGTTCCTAGTGGATATGGATTTACGATATATTCTCCATTCCACATTCTTTTAGATTCTTCCAATAGATATTATAAGTTGTTTATAGTTGAAATTATCATTTCTCTATTGAAGTCTATCATATTTGCTATGCTTGACCAGAAAATTGTCTATGTATGAATTACTTTCATCTTTATTTTTAGATACTTTATCTATACTCAATAAAAAAATAATGTTTATTAAATATATAAATTAAAAAGATAATTCTTTTTCCAAATGCATTTATGGATAAAGTGAATTATTAACAAGTTTTCGAGGAGATGATTCTTATATCATTCAATAATTATTTTACTTCATTCTGGTTCAGTTCTTGAATTTTTTTAATTCTATTTGATATTTTAGGTAGTTATCTGTTCGCATTTAACTTTTACAAGTCTACTCAAGATTTAATATTTATACCTATGATTATAGATATAATATCATTTTACAGTATCGCCAACAGCAGTGACATTAGATGTTCCTATTCTAGAGAAGGAGACTAGTTCTGAGAAATTAAATGGATAGGATTCTCCTGGTTTAAGTACAAATGCAGTTGGTGTTATAGTTCTCTCAAATTTATTAAGAAAAATGCCTTTCTTATCATAAAAAGCCATGTTTATTACTACATCCTTCACATTAGAAGTGCTATTATTAACTGCCTTTCCTTGTATTTCTGTTACACCTGTAGGAACTCCTGCAATAGACAGCTCTTGGATTTTCAAGGCCACTTTTGTTTGATTAGTTTGACCATATACTATACTGTTATCAATATTATTTACAAGAATAACTGTGGCAAAAACAAATAAAGACATTGATAACAACAACATCTTTTTTATTTGTCCTTTTTCCATAAAGTAAATTAGTTTTGAAATAAAAATACTTTTTGCAAATAACTATAGAAAATAATTTGAGATTTAATTTAGATTTGTTAAATATGTATCTACATTCAAACCATATTAAGGTCCACATATTAATCCAATATTCTCTTTTCCATTTTTTTATAGAAAAAGTGTTTTAATTTGCCATTTCTCATTATTATAATTTTTACAATTGATTTTGATCTGTATAGAAATTACTTAGATATTTTTTACTCTTAGTGTCTTTAGAGCATTACCCAAAGCAATGACTTCATGCAGCATAGTATTGGCGGCCTGCTCGTTAAAGGAAGCAGGTTTGAATTTTACAAGGTTTTCAAAGTCTGTAAAAAGCGATAGATTGACTTGTTGACATACAGTTGCAAGTTTCAACTCTGCCAAACCTGACGTAGTTATTCTACTGCGTGCCCCCTTCCAGCGCCGCCATAACTAACAAATCCAGCCACCTTGTTATTCCACTCTGAAAAGAAAGTCAAGTGCATTTTTCAACGCTCCGGTGATTTCATGATTATATTCTGCAATTACAAAGACATATGCATCAAAAGAATCAATTTTTGCTGACCAAATCTTGGTGTGTTCTTTAGAGTATTAACCCAAAGAAGGAGGAATAGGTTCGTCCAATAATGGAAGATTAAAATCTTTAATGTCAACCAATTCAAAATCTGCATCATTGCGTTTCTTTGCGATTTCATATATCCATTGGCTTACTGCTTCACCAACACGACCAAGTCTGGTGCTCCAAGTATGATGGCCACCTTTAACATTTGGTCATTCATGAACAAGGTACCCATATATTGTACTTAATAGTTTTGTATGCTTAAAGGGCTCTGTTAACAGTTACGTAAACTTATGGATGCCTTCTTCATGTAAATAATTATACTTGTTTTGGCTGTATGTTTTTTGTTATAATCAATTGTCCAACCAGATACGGCTTTACCGATATCTTGTTCATTTAAAAATGTGGAATTGTTTATGGCTTGTCTATGCATCAATAACCATCTGACTTCAATTAGGTTTAACTCAGGAGATCTAGTTGGAAGGAATACAAGATGTATTCTTGGGTGATACCTGGCTAGAGTTTCTTTTACTTTATTGTTAGATTTGGGTATCGAAATGTTATCCAGCAGAATCAAAAATATCTGTTTGATGTTGCTGTCATACTTTTGGTCCACCTTTCTTTTTATAAAATCAATGAATTGTTTTTCCTGTCTTTTGTTTGTAGGAGAGTGTGTCCACATCTGGTTGTTGGCATGATCTTAGATACCAAACACGTTTAGAATGCATTTTATCTTTTGAGCCTTGGATACCTTTGACTGGATGGATGACCATGAGGTACCGTCATATGTTTTTGCTGCTATCGGCCCCTTCTCATCTTCGTAAAGAAGGACCGAGTCAACAGGTAACTTATTGTATCTTTGTCCTTCAATTTTCTTTTTTTCAAATGATATTCTAGATCTGTGCTATTTCCAAGAGTAATTTTTGAATGCCTTGTCTGTACCTTATCCCATGTTTTAGAAGTGTGCTTCAAATCTCAGTGTGACTTAGAATCTACAAGATAGTTCTTATTGGATATGTATCCTGCAAGAACACAACGTAATGACCATGTTGAGAATGATAGATAATAACAGTCTCTTGGATTCTTGACCGTTGTAATCTCAACTATATTTTTCTCAATATTATCCGATATTTTGATTGGTTTGTGCATATATTTTCTGGATATGATATCTTCAATACCTTTTTCATTGAAACGATGATTGATGTATCCATTTTCTTATGTTAACATCATATGGTGATTGGTTGCCATCATCCTTATTTCAGGAACTGTATATCCTTCATCTTTAAGCAGGATTATCCTGGCTTATAACTGGATTCTTAATCATCCTGTTCTATCATATCATATAAAATGTTTCTTTCATCATCAGTAATAGATCTGAGGAAAGTATCCCTCATAATGATGATAAAGGGTTAGCTAAAGGTGTTGCGGTATGGAGTCTAAACAAACACACTATTAGTTTACATGAAGAAAGTATCCATGTATTTACATAGCTGTTAACAAAGCTACTAAATATGCGAAATCGAATATAAAATGATGTAATGCCGATACTAAAAAATACAATGCCATTTAATAATGAACATTAAATTTAAAAAAACGTTATAGATATTGATAATTGGTATTATTATACAACTTGATAATCAAATAAAGAATTCATTAATAGAAGAATTCAATAGGGATGGAAAACATTGTTTGAATATTCTTATTATCTTCAATTTTGCTATATAGTTTAATATAAAAGGAAATGGAAGATAACTAATGGGTTTAGAATCGGTTGGTATTTCAGAGATAATTAATAAAGATGTTAAAGTAATTGATCAAGAACAGAATATTTTTGATACTTCCAAGGTTATGATAGACAATAATGTGGGTTCCGTTGTTATCATTGGCAATAATGACAGCAAGAATCCGGTAGGCATTATCACGGAGAGGGATATAGTGAGAATAGTAAGCACATTTTCTTTATCAGACTTACAAGTTCCTATCCGAAAACTTATGAGTTATCCATTAATTACGTTATCACAGAACGCATCCGTTTTGGATGCAATGAAATTAATGTATGAACGACAGATTAGGAGGGTAATTGTTCTGGAAGGAAATACCCTTATAGGTATTGTTACTGAACATGATATTTTTAAATTACTCATGAGTAATAAGGAATTAATTACCACCGTTATAGCTGGTGATTTTCCAATACCTCAGAAAGATTTATACGAAGATTTTTCACATTTTTGGTTTAGTAATTCTTTTTATAAATAGCAATAGAGTGCATTTAAGATTATACTCAACTTTGATATAGGCCGGGTCGTTTGTAGGACATTTTTGCCTGTAATCCACACTCTAAATAACTGAGGCATGGTCATAATTCAAATTTATTTTCATAATATAATATATCTTATTAACCATTGAGACATTATTTTGATAAATGCGGTCTCAAAGATTCTCTCGATATGATAAAGTAATCCATTCTTTTTAATATTCTGTATTTAATAGGTTGTGTACCATGGCCTAGTGTACCAAGGAGGAAACGTGGTAGACCATGTGTATATTCTTCCACTGTAATTTTAAGATGTTTTGTTGTGAGGTTATGATGGTTTAGAATTGATTCCAACAATGCCTTACATACTTTTCTTATTATGGACTGTAAGTATCGCAGCAAACTAGCAATAGCCTGTGGTTTAGTATCAATTCCATGCAGTAGACGAACATTTGATAGGCGTTTGAAGACCATGCCTACTGATATAAAAGAAAGAATATCAACAATGAGATATCTGTTTGCTGCAGTGCGTTTGATGGTTGATACTTCTATAACCGCAATAGATAGTATACTCTGCTAGGCTCTGTTAACTTAAGGAATTTTTCCATCATACTTGCGATCAATAATAAAATAAATTTCTACAAATTTTTGTAAATTAAATTATACTTTATTGTGCTCAAAATATCATGATTTTATTGAAATTCAGTGGAAATAGATATTTTGAATAAACTAACTACTCTAGAAAAACCTTACGATAAGAGCCACGTTTTCTATATCAAATTTTAAATAAGTATGGAAAACACCCAGTATCATCGGATGATGATGGTACTTGGTATCCTCATCAAGCCTGCAAATTCTTAACTAAAACATCATCTTCTTTCTTTTGTATACAAGAATGAGAAAAGCATCATTATTGAAAGAACAATTCGATGTATCAAAGTTAGAACACTGAATACTATGATAATTATTTTCATTGTAGAAAGAAGAAGAAATGTAAATTAAAACATGTAAATACTTGGTAGAATTTGTTTGTAGATTTTCATAACAAGAAATTATGTCTTAAGTTAATATGGTCATTTTAATTACTGTTTTATTTATGTTTTATTTAGATATATTGTGAATTCTTCCAAGGTTAGAAAGTGGCTAGATAAAAAAAACTTTGGTTTTCCTTGGCTATCTGTTAGAAAAACTGTTTTGATTTCCGCTATAACTATTATTTCTGTTTCTTTTATCTTGTTTTTTTATTTTCAGTATCAAACTGAACAAAGTATTAAAGACAATATACTTGCACAGCAAATTCAAAACCAAAAAGATAATACAAAATCACTTGCTCAACACATACAATCGGATTTAAATTTAGTAATGGCAAAACTGCAAGGACTATCTTACTCGATATTTCTACAAAGAGTAGATTTCCAATCAAACAATACTAAAAGTTTTATGCAAAAATATTATCATCAAATAAACTCATCTTCACCAGTAGATAGATTATTTATAATAGATAGCAAAGGAATTTTGAAAACAAATATCGTTCCAAAAGACCTTCCCTCTTTTGTTGGAATGAATTTCTCTTATAGAGGTTGGGTAAAACAAACTAGAGATACTTTATTGCCTCAGTTTTCAGATGGTTTTGCGGGCAAAGATGGCAAATATAGAATAGTCTTGACTTTTCCCATTATTATAAAAAACAATAGCACTGGATATACGCATTATGCAGGATTAATTGGTGCATCAATACCAACTAGGGAACTATTTAGTTATTATGGAAATATATATGATATACAGCTAAAATATCTGGCGGCATTAGATAGTAAAGCTGTTCATCTAGTGCACCCAATTGAATCTTTAATAGGAACACCTTTTTTTGGAAACTATTCTCAGAATCTAATCAATCATAACCCCGTATTAAACAACCTTATCAATACAACGGTATTTTTAGGAAAACCTTCGTCAGCAATATATGATTTTGTAAATGGACAAAGGTTCACAACTGGTTATTCTATTACACTAAATGGAAAACCAGAATATTCTGTATTTATAATAACACCTACCTCAACAATATATTCTAAAATTGACAGCATAATAAACAACGAAAGACTGGAAATGCTCTCGCTTATAGCAGGAATAATTGCTGCTATTATGATCCTTATTTTGTTTTTGATAAGGATGAATAAAATTTTAGACAGAAACATAAAAGAAAGAACAAAAGAGGTAGAGAATTCAAACAACAGTCTTTTGCTTTTAAATGAAAAACTAGAATATTCTAACAAACAGCTACAAATGCATGATAAAATGCAGATGGAATTTATTAGCACTGCATCTCATGAGCTTCGGACACCAATACAACCAATACTTGGTCTTTCAAAAATTGTTAGAAATAAAATCCAAGACAATGAACAAAAAGACTTGCTTAATATTGTAATAAAAAATGCAAATAGATTAAAGCAATTAACTGAAGATATTTTAGATGTATCAAGAATAGAGGGTAACAAATTGCTTTTAAAAAAAGAATCAGTGTATCTTTGGGAATTACTATATTTTATAATAAAAGAATTTGGATATAGTTTGCAAAATAATAACAACAATAATAATAGAAATGCAAAACTAAAACTCCATTTTAGGAATATCGATTTAGATACAGTTATTTTTGTTGATAGAAACAGAATAGCTCAAGTAATTTTAAATTTATTGAACAACTCTGTAAAATTCATTTACACAGAAAATGAAAAGAATGATGATGGTATTGGCGGTAACATAAGATTAATGGTGGAAAAAACAAAAACAAATAGTAAAAATAATAAAAACAAAAACAATATTTTTGATAAAATAATAATTAGTATCAAAGATAATGGTAAGGGAATAGATCCAGAGATTTTTCCAAGGCTATTTACAAAGTTTGCTTCCAAATCTTTTCAAGGCACTGGTCTGGGACTTTATATATCAAAGAATATTGTTGAAGCCCATGGTGGAAAGATATGGGCTAAAAACAATGAGGATGGAAAGGGGGCAACATTTAGCTTTAGTCTACCACTAATTAATGACAAAAATGGATGGACAGATCTTTTAGATGAAAATAGTTGAATTTTATATATCAAGAAATGGAAAACGAGTTCCAAACAATCATCTCAACTAACACTTTTAACACTTTTAACACTTTTTGGAAAGGTGTTGGAAGAAATGGACATTATAAAGACAATATGGAAATAGATAGAGCAATTGAAAATGTGAATGATCAAGGTGCGGGCTGTGGAAGCAAGGTAAAGAATACTATCAATTCTCTATCTTAATTTCTAGAAATAATGATGGATATACTCTGTAAAAGTGTTAGAAGTGTTAGTTGTAGAAGTATCTTTGATCTTTATATCTTCAACCCGAAAGTAATTTGTCCTTAGTTATTAGATCTCTTGCAAAATTAAGAACAATTTATACCATCCCCATCGTATTTTGTATCTGTTTTAAAAATAATGGTTCATTATCCTATAGTGCATAAGGCCAGATGCTGTATCTTATGCTTGGTCATATTTTCTCAATTTGGTTCTAAATATATCATTCATTATTCTGTATTTTTTTATCCTGCAAATGGTATGCTCTATCACTATTCTCTTTTTTTGAGAATGACTTTGGTTGTACTCTTTTTCTTCTGCAGATATTTCCATATTTCATTTCCTTTTATATAGTAGTGCGATGATAGTTGTTCTGGGAAATCCTTTTCCAATCCTAAATATTCAATCTCAAATATAGTGACAACCTCTTTTAGAGTGACAGCATGATCTTTCGTATAAATATCATAGTCATGTCTTCTTCCTTTCTTGTGTCTTAATTTATGAATGATGTAACCATGATTGTTAACCATAAGTTGTGTCTTTACGGTATGTTTTTTCTTCTTACAGTGTAGAATGTCTTTCTTCTATACCATTCTTACTTACCTGCAAATGTTGGAATGTCACACCAAAAGTCGTGTAAGACGTTGCCAAATTCACACTTGATCT
>JAICXY010000115.1 GCA_025934495.1 Candidatus Nitrosocosmicus sp. | reverse complement strand
TTGCTATCATGATGGTTGGTTGCTCGTCTTATTTCTGGTACAGTATATCCATCATTTTTGAGCAGGATAATCTTGGCTCTATATCCTGCTTCGGTATCCTCATCAAGCATTAGATGCAAATGGTTCCTTTCATCTGGGGTAGGCAATCTGAGGAATGTATCCCTCATAATGATAATTCACATAGAAGTAAGCTAAATGTATTGTGTTGCTAAAACAAGCAGTATTAGTTTACAAGAAGAAAGCATCTATGTGTTTACATAACTGTTAACAGAGCAGTTCCAAATGTTCCTGAGATGTCGGACCCCTTTTCTAAGACATACAGCATCAAAACAGATACAACAGACACCATGAATTATGGAATTGTTTACTTTGTCAGAAATGTCTATTTGCAATCTAGCGGTGCTACCGCAGTTAAAATTAGAATGAAAATTTATAATTTAATATTGTACAAGTCAATTTATCTGCGTCCGATCATCTATAAAGTTGTTTATACGGGTTCTTCATTTTGCATTAAGCGAATTGTTGGATCCAATGTACAATAATATCAGCAAAATAGCAGTACAAAAACTATATTGACTCTGACAATCCTGACATACATCAAGTCTACTTATTATCGTAATATCAAATTGAAAAATGTATTAGAATGATTAAACATTCTAAAAGTGAACATGTAGAGAATTAGATGTTTGTGTCTAGTTTCAAATAAAATATTATCCATTTTTGATGAAAAATGAATTTGACATTGAACATTTCTTCTACATAATTTCAAAAGTATTTTAGAAACATCCCCATAAATATGGGAGTCATTTTTTCCATTCATAATGACAAATATTGTTGAAGTAAATGGTTTGAAAATTGGTATACCCAATCCAGAGACAGATGAACAATTTGAGGAAAGGTTGAGAAACTATATATTCGAATTCTTATGCAATAGGGTAAAAAAAGAAAACAATAATAATTATGTACCATTTGAAGAAGTTGAAACAAGTTTTGATGCTGCAGATCCTTCACGTCGTATAAAAGAATATTTTAATCTCATGGATAAAAAGGGATTAATAGAATCTAACGAAGAATCAAGTTTTCGTCTTACTGAAGATGGAATTAAAAGGTGCAGAGAAAATATTAAACAATAGATTACACAATTGAAAATATTCTACATCCTGTGATTTCCGTGCACTAAAGATTTGAACAATATAAATTAATAATTGATCACAGTTCCCCTTTACATTTAAGAGAAGCCCAAGGCCCAGTCATTCAACCATTCTTTAAGAAGTTACTAAACAGTAATAATGAAAAATAAATTTTACATTCCCATTAAAACATTGGTTCCATTTTAGGAACCGATATCGATATTAATCCCACTCGTCCCATGGCCACGGGATAATATCAATTGAATTAAAAACAATCATTATAACAATTTTTTTTTTTTTGCTTATAATCTCTAGAATCATCCCATGGTTGTTTTGTATTATAATTTGAAGTGAGAATGTCTTTTTGCGTATTGTGAGGTAACTAGATATGGAATTTGCCATAAAGAAAATATTAAATTGTTATTAATCACCAATCAAGAAATAATAATTATATTCTCTTGATGAGAATTATATAAAGATAATTAAATAGAAAAAGGTTTTTCATGAATAAGAGTTAATACAAAACCTATTGGGTACGATATCATCGTAAAAAGTATGACATTCTTTAGATGAAATCTTAATTGTTGTCTTTGCCTAACAATGATTTTATAGCCTCGATAAGTTTTTCTCTGTCAATGGGCTTTTTAAGAATGTTTTTTTCTCTAAGATCAGGTAGCACGCTTAATATGATTTCTGCTCCTTCTAAAGCTGATATAAAGAGCACTTTGATATCAGTTCTTTTCGACTTTATGTTGTTATACAATTCTAAACCATTAAGGTTTGGCATTTTTATATCTGTAATTACTATGTCATAGGATTGGTCTTTTTCAAATTGTTGTAATGCTTTTTTTGAATTGATAAAGTCATCCACTTCATATCCCTCGCTGATTAGAAGTGTCTTGAAGGTGAATAGAATATCCTCGTCATCGTCTACAATCATAATCTTTTTTGTTAGGTTAGGTTGGAAAAGATTAGTTTCAAGATCTTTGTTCTTGATTGTATCCGATTTATTAGTTGAATCCATATAATGATTTTGCAAAGTCTTTGATTCTGATTTTCTCTTAAATGGGTTCAAAATATTTTCTCGATGTCGAGATTCCACTAAATAGATAGAATAATTATTGCTGTGTTTTAGTCTCGTTGAAAGTTCACCTATACAGGTAAAATTGTAATTATCTAAGTATTCGACAATATGGTAAAGGTTGTCTCCGATTACCATTTTGTTTGCTGGTGCCCTTGAATTGATCTTTGCGCATACATTGATTGCGGTACCAAACAAATCTTCGCTTTGTGACGAGATAGATCTAGCAATTTGCAATTCACCATAATCAGCACTTATTCTGTAATTAACAGATGGTAATCGCTCAGACTGCATCTTGGAATTAATTGATCGGTGTGCTGCCATCATTGTAATACCGCATTCAAGTACGTCTTTAAAGGCAACTTTGTTATTGATATCAGATGCTTTTGGAAAATAATATATCAATGCATCTCCAGCATTCTTGATTATTTTTGCTCCAAAGTTATTTGCTATTGTTGCCATTGCATTAAGAAATATTGAATAGTACCTACTAATCTCAGTACCTTTAAGACTAGAAGCAATATTAGTAGAATTCATCATATCTATAAAACCTATAGAGTAGTTGGATCTCTGTCCTAAGAAAGATATCTCCTCACTTAAGGTATCTAATGTATTCATATTGGAGACAGAAGAAGAAGACTCTTCAGCCTGAAAAGCGATACTTGGGAAATCCTCGTACCTAAAGGAAGAACAATGAGGATCACAGTTATTGTCTTCTAGTGAAATTCCGTTATCTGTAGGGCTTGCTGCAGAGGAAATATTAATGGATGTGATAAATGCAGAATTGAATTCTCTTAACGAAAAAATTTGATCTTGTAATTCAAGATCCAGGTAATTGAAATGTGGAGATACACTTTTTCCAAAAGTATCTAAGAACTTACATTCTCCTTTCTTCATTGCTTGCAATAATTGATATTGAACGCCTCTTGTGAGGGAGCTAAAGGTTTCGCCAAGACTTTTTCCAAAGCCTTTAGAAAAACTTTCATTCTTATTTGCCCATTCTAGGATTTCTTGTCTTTGTACCGTATCCAGATAACTAAAAACTAGGCCCAGACCTTGACCTAAGCCAACGGCAAATTTTGTGTTTTTCTGTGCAAAAGTAAGTAACTGTTCTTGAAGCATAAAGTTTAGAGATGCAAATATATGCCCTAGACCATTCCCTAATCCTTCAGCAAAATCAACGTTTCTCTCAGCTAGATAATAGAGATCTTGTTGAAGATTGGCTTTGAGTGATGCAAATATATGCCCTAAACTGAAAGATAAGCTCCTACTTAACTCTGGCTGCGTATTTATTCTTGCAACTATTTCCTTTACAAGATCCTTTCGTAAATATGGAAAAATCATACCTAGACCTTGACCTAAGCCAACGGCAAAGTTAGAATCATATTCTGTTTTCATAAGTAGTTCTTGCTTGAATTCAGTGGATACATATGGAAAAATCCTTCCAAGTCCTGCAGCAAGCCCTACTGCAAATCCATTTGCTTTGTTTTCTGATAATGCTTTATTCATTATTTGTTTCCGTTTATTTTGGGGTAAATAATTGAAAATATAACCTAGACTTTTACCCATACCGATAGCAAAATTGAAGTCATATTCTGTTGTTTTATAGATTTGATCCTGTAGAGATTTTGGCAAATATATTAAACTTCGGCCTAAACCCAGACCTAATACTTTAGCGAATCTAGTATTTTGCTCTGCTTTTGCAAATAACTCCTTTTGAAGATATTCAGGAAGATAAATGTATGCGTTCCCAAGTCCTACGACAACACCACGTATAAAGCTACTGTCTTCAGTAAAAGAAGAATTATTAAAAAATTTTTTTTGGTCTTTTTTTCCTTGGTATTTGAAGCTATACCCTAGTCCGTATCCTAATCCTTCTGCAAATATGATTTTTCCATCCATCTTTAAAAATTCTGTTTTAAATTCTTGTGATAGGTATTCAAAATTATTCCCTATACCAGTTGCTAATCCATACATTAACCTGCTATTTTTTTCAGATATTTTTAGAATTTGTTTTTGGAACTCTTTTGAATGAAATGAAAAAACATAACCCAAACCATATCCAAGACCTTCCGCAAACTCACTATTGATACCAACCATCTCAAGTATGTTTTCTTGAAGTTCGTTTGTAAGATATGTAAACACTTGTCCCAAGTACATACCTAAACCAACAGCAAATTGTGGGTTTAGATTCATTTTATCATAGACATGGTCCTTTATTTCTATTGGCAAATATCTAAATACACGACCTAAGCCTATACCTAAACCAACAGCAAATTGTGGATTATTCTCTGCGATTTGAAAAGCTAAATGCTGATATTCTTTAGATTGATAAACAATGTTAAATCCCCATCCGGCACCCAAGCCCTTTGCAAATTCTTGGTTTTTTTCTATTCTCAAAAGTAATTGATTTTGAAGATCTATTGGCCTAAATGGGTAGCTCCTACCCAATCCATATCCTAATCCATAAGCAAATGCACCATCTTCTTCTGCTCTTTGGAAAACTTCTTCTCTCAGCACCTGGCCCAAATATTTGAAGCAATACCCTATTCCATAACCCAAACCATAACCAAATCCAATATTTGTATTACATAGATCATAAAGTTGTTCTTTGAATTGTTGTGATATGTGCTTGAATACAAAGCCAAGACCCTGACCTACACCATCCGCAAGGTATACATTTTTAGATGCTTTTACAAAAAGATCCTTTTGGAATTCTTTAGGCAAATATGCAAACGTATAACCTAAACCAAAACCTAAACCTCTAGCGAAAAGGAAATTTGTTTCTGCCTTCTCAAGGATAGTTGTCTGTAGATCGAGAGACAGAGATCTAAAATAAAAGCCTAGGTATATACCTAAACCATGAGCAAATTCACTATTGTTGTCAGATTTATCAAAAACAACTGTACGTAAATCTTGTTGCAAGTATGAGAAATTACATGCAAAACCCATACCTAACCCCATCGCAAATTCATGATTAGTTTCACTTTTAGTGAATAGTTCATCTTGAAACGATCTATGTAAAGATGCAAAGGCACGACCAAAACCCACACCCAACCCCACTGTAAGTTCGCTATTTCTTTCTGCCTTCTTAAGAATTTCCATTTGAAAGCTCTTCTCTAAAGATGTAAATACATAACCCAAACCACTACCTATGCCCCAGGCGAATGTCAGATCCTTTTCAATCAATATAAAAATCCTTTTTGAGATTTCCTTGGATAAATGATCTAATACGGCACCTAAACTTTCACCAAAAAATCTCGCAAATGGATCACTTTTGTCTATCATGTCAAGCATCTGTTCTTGGCTAGGTTCATCTAGAAGTGGAAAACTGCGACCTAGACTATCTGCCAATCCTCTTGCAAATTCAATGTCTATTTCTGCTCGTCTGCAAATTTCTTCTTTTAGGTCTTCATTTAAAGATAAAATACTCTCCCCACTTCCCTGACCAATGCCTATTTCAAAATACCTATTGCTTTTCATAAATCCATAAATATGGTCTGGTAAAAATGCCCTGGGATCATCTCTGAGAATATATTCAATATTTTTACCAAAGAATATTCCAAATGAATAAATTTGACTATCTGATTTGGGCACGACTTGTAGGAAATTGTTTGTTAGATATTTCATAATTTTCAGCAGAGCATGATCCTTAAACTTTATAGCCTCTCTTGAGATATCATGCATAGCATAATATTGTCCAGATAAATAGGTCCAAATGCTCAGTTTTTGAAGAGGTTCACTTGCAGGAATACTATGAAAAATTTCCTTTTGAAGTTGTAGTACATAACTAGTCGTTTTATTCAATCCTGCTTCATAACACAATTTTAAAGTATACAAAAACTCTGCATCCTGTTGTCTTTCTAGCATATTACTAATAAGCGCAAATTGGTGTTCGTAATAGTGTTTACTACGCAATAATTTTTCTGCTTCCCTAAGTGGATCTATAGATAAACTGGTTTCCTGCATATCACCAACTTTGGTTTTTTGAACCTTATTTGTCAATTCCTTATAATAATCAAGAACAGTTAAAGGTGAAGGTTCCTTTTGCCAAAGTATTCTTGTTATTTTATCAATATCCTTTTCGATATATTTTAGATATATTTCCTTGAATTGTGTAATTTCAATTCCATAAGACTTTATTATACTTTTTACCTTTTCTTTATCAAGAGCGACTTCACATACGTGAAATTCTGTAATTCTATTATGAAGATCATTGTATATCTCAAGATACATTGGCTTAAGGGCAACCAGAAATCTTTTGACATTCTTAGAACTAAGCATGTCCAGAACGTTTTTTACATTTTCTAAATCTACTCGTACAAGATCATCAGGAAAATTGTCCCATATTACCACATCCTGTGGCCCGAGTTTCGCAATTAAATCAAGAATATTAATCCTACCGGACTCATTTCCGATAGTGTTTCTGGGATTGATGAAGCAAATTTTGTTAAGATTGTCCAAATCCTCCTTAACAAGCTCAAATAAAGATCTTGATTTACCGCAACCACTAGGGCCATAAAGGAACAATTTGTCAGAATGTTTTGCGCTATTGTAGTTTGTAAATGGAGTAAAAGGTATGGCACCACTATCTTGTGCACCTAACTGAACATTTACCAGGTGGCAATTTTTTGAAGGATATCATCAGGCTTTTCCTCTTCCTCGACCACCAAAATGCTATATGAAACCTCGATGGACTCATTGAATATTTCCAAGTTTGCCTTGGTCTGATGACCCATATAATTACATAAATAAAAAAATCTAGCATAAATGTTTTTTAGACTCTGTAAAGTTAAGGAATTACTTCTTTGTTGTAATGGTCGACAAATATAATTAACCATTGTCTAACATGTTCTAGTTTACATTTCTTCTTTCTACAAGGAAAGTAATCATTATCAAAGCATTCAGTTCTATCTTTAATGTACTGCATTGTTCTTTCGATAATGATGCTTTTCTCATAAGAGGAATGGATATGATGGTTTAGTTTCAAAAACTTACATGCCTGTAGGTACCATGTACCACCATCATCTGTTGAAACAGGATACTGGTGGCCATATTTATCTACAATTTCAGATAGAAAATGCTCTATTGCAACAAACATATTTCGCTCCTTTGATAGACTTGTTGCAAGAATATTCTTAGTTTCAGATTCGATAGCAATCCACAACCATATGATTTCTGAACCTACTTTGAGTTGAGTTTCATCGATCATGAATTCAGATGTCTTGGTCTTAATGTAGATAATCTTTCAGGTTTATACTTTTGTATCCAATCTCTGATTGCAGTATGACTCCTTTTGACAAATCGAGATATTGCTTTGGATGTATTTCTTAATGAAAGACCGAGAAAATAAAGATGTAAAGAATATATTATATCTTCAAGAGATGTTCTTTTTCTAATTTGTTGTATCATACATTATAAGCAAGGAAGAAATCTATAGCTTTTTCCTTAACTTTACAGAGCCGATTAATATCTCCTTTAGTGCGCCAGCAAGCTATTGCCGTTGTCATTGATTACATTATTAACAGCTGTTGATGATGTTGCAGAGCCGCTATGCCCTCTGTTACCCAAATGGCCACCTGAGATTCCAATACCCCCATTAGCGTTTCCCGTGATAGCAATAGAATTACCACCATGATCATCAAATCCCCCGGTGGTCATGGTATTATTATTATGTGGTGGTGGCGGTGTGTATGAAGTAATAGATATTATGGAGACTGTACCAGGATTGCCACCAAAATTAGCTATGTATATCACCCTATTCTGAATCATAAGCAATACCCCATGGACCAGCACCTGGACAAGTTTCAAAATTTATGGTAGTAACCACTTTATTTGTAGAAGTATCTATTGCCGAGACGATGTTAGAATAATAATTAGTTACATGAGGATTGGTCATAATTTGAGTTATATCTTCTTTTATCTCAAACTCCGTTTCAACAAGTACCGAGTACATATACTTTATTGACTTGATTAGATTTCTTGGTTTTACAACTGTAGTATATACCGTTATTTGATATAATAAAACCGATAAGAGTACAATATAGATACGGTATGGAATTCACATGCGGGTAATTGGCATATCCTAAAGATTATTTGATATGTTCTATCAACGATGGCTCTATAGATATTATTCTTTGGTTGTAGATAGACTGTCCTAATGCCGATGCATAAAAACATACAAGATCGAGCCTCTCCCTAAAAGTACTTTTATATCGCTCTACCGTGGGACAAACCAGATTATCCCAATACTCCTTTGCTATACTCGTATAGTATCTTATCATCGTATGCAGGGTCAGCCACAATATAACATACCAATGGTGAAGAGAAAATAGAAGAAGAAGTCATTAGAGGAACATACACCTGATTGTCATGCACATTAGCAGTAGTAGTTACATCTGCTGTTAGAGGTACTACAAGATCTCTTGTTGTTCATCCAAGATGGAATTTATATCCGAAAACCATCTCTTATTGTTGGTATGACTATAGTCCCACCGTCTTGAATCTGTATCAATTCCAGAACGAGGTACTATTCCTTTTTCCAACGATGATTTATGCCATACAGGACCTTTTGCTTTTAAAAGTAATATCTATTGCTGTTATAGAAGGGTCTGCTAGGCCAATTGTAACAATTAGATATCCCATTGTCGATGATATTCTTTCTTTTATATCGGTAGGATGGTTTTCAATCACCTGTCAAATGTACGTCTACTGCAAGGTATTGTTACGAGACCACATGCTAGTAGAAGTTTATGGTTATATACTAAATAACCTAAATTCAAAGATAGATTTTTAGCTTACGCTTGTTATAATTATATCTTAGTTGAAAATCCATCAACTCCTCAGCATTAGACAAGGTATACAAAAGGATGAACTTGATGTTGATGTAAAAGAGAGGATCTTGCTTGTAATACGAGTAATATCTAATAATCAGAATATAGAATCCGTAGCACAAGAACTACATAGATCAAGATCATGGGCTTACAAATGGTACAAGGGATACAACGATAAAGGATTAGAAGGATTAAACGATAAACCAAGAATCGGAAAACCATCTACCATATCAAAAGAAACAATGGAAAAAATAAAACAGGAATTATCTGCTAGCAATACATGAGGGAATTTCAGACAGACAGAGGTGATGGACATTATTCAAAAGAGAACGGATGTAAAGTATCATAAAGTTCACATCTACAGATTGCTTCACAAATGGGGTTTTGTACCAAAGATACCTCAAAAGAAGTTTATAAGAACGGCAGCAACTCCTGAAGATAAAAAGAGTTTTAAAAAAGGTACAAGTTATCCTAATGGCTCTCAAGTGTGACTGGAATGTATTGGTACAAGATGAATCCATCTTTGTACATGATTCATGGTAAAGAAAAAGTGGATTGTACGAGAAAAGAGACTGATAGTTACAGTTACAGGATCTCACAACAAAACCATCATCTTTGGAGTACTATCAAGAGATGAGGGCAAACAACTATTAAGACAGTATAACCGATTTGACAGCAGTCATTCCTTTATGGCATATCTTGAGCAGGTACGAAAGAAATTTAAAAAATTTGTCATTATCGTAGATAGAGCAGCACACAACACAGATCTAAAGTAGTACAGGAATATCTGCAGAGGAATGAGGACAGTGTAAGGATAGAATATTTTCCTGTCGGTTCACCTAAATTCAATGCGGTAGAAGAATGTTGGAAGTAGCAGGGAAAGTATAAGGTATTATCAAATTATCATTCCAGGTTTTACACCTTAAACAAATAATATCTCGGTATTATAGGACAATGAGATTTGATCTTGACATCAAAAAGTATCTGTTGAGATCCATGAACTAATGTTATTGAGTATACTTACAATCCATATTAAGAAAAGTATGTAATTCTTGTTGGAATCGATTCAAATAAACCATCATATCCTTACAATAAAGCATTTCAAAATTACTATTGTTGGAGTATATACATACGGTCTGCCACGTTTCCTCCTTGGTACACTCGGCTATGGTATACAACCCATCAAATACAGGATATTAAAAAAAGATGGATTCTTTTAATCTATCAAGATCTATTCTTTGAGACAGTGTTTCTCAAAATTATCTCAAGGGTTAGCTTTAAGCTATATGACATATTGAAAACAGATATGAATTATGACCAAGCCTCAATTATCTCTATTTAGGTGTTGCTTTCTCTTTCAAGACTATCTTTTATCTCATATTTGTTCGTATAATCATAAAACTTGATTCCTTTTTTACTTTTGAAAGTTTTTGTTAATATGGTATAGTCTGATAATATTT
>JAICXY010000175.1 GCA_025934495.1 Candidatus Nitrosocosmicus sp. | reverse complement strand
TTTTTGATATAATACCATCAATCCAGTTTTCATTGAATCGATGGTATATCCATTTTCTTATATTGTTATCAGGATGATGATTTGTTATCTTTCTTATTTTAGGAACTGTGTATCATTCATCTTTAAGCAAGATTATATTAGCTCAATACCGAACGAGTATCTTCAAGCATTAGGTGTAACTGATTTTTTTCGTCATCAGTGGTAAGCATTCTGATGAGAAATGTATCCCTTACAATATTACTAAAGAGCAGCAAGCTAGAGGAATTACGATATCTAAACAAACACAATTATTTTACATGAAAACATAGCATACCTTTTACACAACTGTTAAGAGATACGCTTCATTCTAATTTTAATAATGCCATTAATAACAGAAATAGATGAAGCATCCAAAACAAAATTTTCAGAAGTTTGAAGAGAAACCGAATAAGTTTTATCAACCTTTGGTATTTTGATTGATAAAACATTAGTTGATGTATCTAATTTTGTTTGTATATCAGAGATCTCAATAATACTAGGAAGATGAATAATTACATCCAGGAAATCATTTCCATGAATAACTTCTGGAGGAGGATCTTTATCTACTGTGATATCTTGGATGCGTTGAAATGTACTTGTTTTATGTATTTTTGATTCGATAAAGGACCCATTAAACAAATGTGCAAAAAATTTCCAAAAATATGCTGTACCAACACCAGCGAGAAAGCCGCCTACATGAGCAAGATAGGCTATGCCACCTGATTGCCCTATCAATGCAAAGATTAATTGCATTATAAACCAAAAAGGAATAAATGCCAAAGCAGGTATCCTTACTGTAGTAATAAAAAAGGCAAAAATTATAGTTTGGATTTTAGCATGGGGGAAAAAAATCAGATATGCAGCAAGAACACCAGATATTGCGCCTGACGCACCTATTGCAGGAATGTTCCCACTACCAGTTGATACTGCATAAATACTCTGAGCAAAAGAAGCAATGATCCCCCAAAGTAAATAAATTATTAAGTATTTATAGTGACCAAAACGGCCTTCCAAATTATCTCCAAAAACATAAAGAAAAAACATATTGCCCAATAAATGAGCTATACTACCATGCATGAACATAGAGGTAAAGAGCGATGCAAGATTTTGGCCAGATAGAACAAGACTTGGAGTAGCACCATAATTTGAATATAATTCAATTGTTGCCAATTTATTGGAAAAATAAGATGTTATTATTATTTCATAGATAAAAATGATAATATTTATAGCAATTAATCCATAATTAACAAACGGTTTCCCATTAGTTGTTGGTGCATCATCATTAATTGGAAACATGATAATAACTCAATTTAATAAATAGATAAAATAATATAAGATTATAACATATTATGTTCCAAAAGGATTAAAGTTTGGCATATCACTATTTTTTTCATCATGGGCTTTTCTAATATGACGTTTTAATCTCTCATCACTTTCAAATACCATATCACAATACTTGCATTTTTTCTTTATATCATCTTTCCCTTCTTTTTTGGAAAATAATCTCACGTTTATTTAGAAAATTGAAGATATAAATTAAAGTTACTGTTGTTCAAACAAATTATAAAAATTTATTCCATAACAATCATTGTCAATGTAGACTTTACCCCATTTAATTTTCTAAGGTTCCACGTAATAGTTTCTTTAACTTTATCCATAGTTTCGCCCTCTACAAGTGCCACGATATCATAAACACCATATACTTGATAAACATGTTTAATTAGATCTATTTTTTTTAATTCATTTATAATGGATTCTTCACTACCCAATTCTGCATTCATTAGCACAAAGGCTTCTGGCATATAATGTATAAAAACTATAACAAATATAAAAAGATGATTTATACATTTTAAAAAATATAGTTAGATTTCGGGGCTCAATTTAGATTCATCAAATTGTTTAGCACTAGTCCACTCATAATTAAAAAAATCTTCACACCATTCATGAAATGAGCTATCTTGACTATAGAACATGATATTTAAATCAGGTTCGCCTTTTAAAGTAGGGAAAGAAACACAAGATTCTTTTTCATTAAAAATAGCTACGATATTAACTTTATCAACCAATCGACGCTCAACCATTCCTTTAAATATCATATTCGTCCATCCAAGTTTTTTTAAGAGTTCATTTCTACCTTTAGGAATTACAACGTCCTTAGGGAAAATATAAGAAAATTTTACATTATTATTGATGCGTTCTGCAATTGTTTCAATTAGATCTATGGGAACCTGAGAAATAATTTCCTTGATATAAAGTTGGGAATTATTATATACCATTTTCCAACGTTGAAGTACTGCCATTACGCCTACAATTACTTCACAATTATTGAGAGAACCTATTCTGTGAATAAATTTTAATGGAAGACTACTAAGAGTATGTTCTTGAAAATATTCTTTATGAATGAAAGGAAAATTAAAGTTTGGAATCAACGATACAATAATTTCTCCATAAGGGGTCAATAGCAGTTCACCTTCTCCAGTCTTTTTTACAAGCTTTGATTCAATTAACCTATTAATATTTCGATGAGATTCCTGCATGGTCACATGTAAATCATTTGCTAGTTGGGATAAACGATATGGTTTTGACGATAATTTCATCAACATGTAAAGCCTCAAATCTCCTGCAAGTTCAAAAAATACAGATTGAAAGTCATCATCAGCCTCACCTAGCATAGATTAAATTTCATAGAAACTTTAATTTAAACTTGTTAAAAATTGATAAAACCCATTATTTTAATTAATATTTAATATTGTAAAAATAAATCAATTTAAATAAAAAATCAAAACATTTTAATTGGTTTTATAAAACAATAATTTTGAAGTGCCCGGGTAGTATAGAAATGCAAACAATTTGCATTGTAAAGTCCGGTCCAGTATGGGGGACTGTCACTCCTTCGACCCGGGTTCGAATCCCGGCCCGGGCGCTTATACATTTTTTTGTTTGTTATATGCATATTCATAAAGAATAAATACCGTCTACAGGGGTTAAAGTAAAAGAATATTGGCAATATCAAACAATTTGGTGCTTTCGCATAGCTAAATATATGTAGATAAGAATAGAATTTAGTATTTGTTGCATTGGTCCTCGCATAATCAATCTCTTGTAAGAGAGAGAGCGATAATTTTTTCATATGATTTTCTGAGTAAATGGGATTGAGAATTAGAAAATATTAAAGAAAATAAAGAAAATAAAACGTATATCCCGATTCCTTTACTCTAATCATAAGTTACATAAGAATATACTTTAATTCAACATATAAACAAACACAGATGGAATTATAAAATCAAATGACAAAAGTCTACTATATTACTCAAATTATTCACAAATATGTAAAAGAGCAAATAAATTGGAGATCGCTTTCAACAGGTTAGATAGTGATGATGACGATATGAAACCATTGTCATAGCAACAGATAGTACCATATCCATACAAAGGGTCAATAGAGGACATATAAATGACTGCTTGAAAAGAAAGAGAGCCTATAATATCCAATGATATAAACATAAAGACAAGTTATTTTGCTTGTTTAGAAGATTCCGATGGAAAAGCATATGTGTTGTTGATCTAATTATCCCTTTTTGTCCGCAAGGAATTTAAATGATAATTTCTCGTAGTAATACGATGAAATATACTCCTCTATTATTACTTTCTGTACTTTCGGTATTGTTAATACCCCTTCTACAAACTGCACATGCACAAAACCCATTAGATCAATTAATCGGTGGAATAAAAAATTTAACTAGTGGCGCCAGTAAGGCCTTGAATAATACCGCAAGCCAAGCTGGAAAATCTGCAAACAAAGCGGCAAGCAACGCAAGCCAATCTATGAATAATACCGCAAGCCAAGCTGGAAAATCTGCAAACAAAGCGGCAAGCAAC